>JBJTHT010000024.1:0-3496 GCA_046094605.1 Actinomycetota bacterium
GCGGCGTGGGCCGCGTCGGCGGCCGCCACGCGATGGAGCGCTTCACGGAACTCAAGACGATCGTCATCGACCTCGGCTGACCGTCGCCGCCCCGTCGCCTACGATGGCGCCGCGACGGCGAAGGAGGGTCACCATGGCGACGGCGAAGAAGACGGCGAAGAAGCCCGCGGCGAAGAAGCCCGCGGCGAAGAAGCCGAGCGCGAAGGCGGGCGCGAAGCGTGGCGGCGGCTTCTCCGCAGCGGAACGCGCGGCGATGAAGGAACGCGCCGCGGAACTCAAGGCCGCATCCGCCCGCAAGGGGAAGGCCGGCGCCGCCGAGGACGAGAAGGACGTGCTCGCGAAGATCGCGGCGATGGCGCCGGAGGATCGCGCGATGGCCAAGCGCCTCCACGCGATCGTGAAGGAGGTCGTCCCCGACGTGGCCCCACGGCTCTGGTACGGGATGCCTGCGTACGCCGTGGACGGCAAGGTCCTCTGCTTCTTCCAGGACGCGCGGCGGTTCAAGACGCGCTACGCGACGCTCGGGTTCTCGGACAAGGCGCGGCTGGACGACGGTTCGATGTGGCCGGCGGGGTTCGCCCTCATGGACCTCGACGCGGCGGCGGAGAAGCAGATCCGCGCGCTGCTCGCCCGCGCCGCGCGCTGACCGCGCCGACGCCCCAGCCCGCCCCGCAGAGCCGCTCCATCAGTTCGGACAGCCGTCCGGCGGACAGACGAACCCGACCGACGACGCGACGGGGGTCCTTCGCGCCACGACATAGATCAGGTAGATGTGCCCCGCCGGCAGCCGCGAAGCACGAAGCGACAGGGAATCCGCGCCGGTGTACACGAACGACGCGAGGCGCTTCGGCGACGCCGCATAGCGGGGCGTCTCCTCCGTCCCGAGGTCGTAGACGGTCAGGGTGCAGGGTCCACGGCGCGTGCAGGGCGCGTCGAGCATGCTCAGGTTGATCCCGGTGGTGTTCCCGCTCTGCTGCGCGCCCGAGGGGAACCAGAGGCTCTGGCTCATGTCGTAGGCGGGCGCGCTGAAGGTCACGTCGGGGACGGTGATGAACAGTCCGTCGGCGCCGTTCGCCGCCGCGGTCCACGTGGCGAACGTGGGGGTTCCCTGGGTCCCCGCATCGTCGGTGCGCTGGATGTCGAACACCGACGGCGCATCCGCCGGCAGGACGCCGAAGAGATTCACGATCGCGGCGGAGGGGATGAAGGCCTGGACGATGCCGAGCTGCGGGTCGCCGTTGCTCGCGAGGTGGGTGGCCGACGCCGACACGGTGAGGCGCGGCCCGTTCTCGTCGCTCGAAGGCTCGAGGTAGCCGATGAAGGCCCCCTGGGTCGCGAACGCGGCGCCCGTGAGCGCGGGGTCGAGCGAGTCGTCCAGGCTCA
Organism: Actinomycetota bacterium; assembly: GCA_046094605.1. Taxonomy (GTDB): domain Bacteria; phylum Actinomycetota; class UBA4738; order UBA4738; family HRBIN12; genus JBJTIF01. The sequence continues at coordinate 1,384 of JBJTHT010000024.1, forward strand.
GGACGAGGGAGGCCGAGAGCACTTCGCCCGTCGCCTGCGTGAGATCGCAGTCCCGGGGCGGGCTCGCGGTGCAGCCGTTCGCGTCGACGGTGCTCCAGTCGATCCACGGCCGCAGGCCGGGACGGAAGCGCACCTGCAGGGTCGCTGCCGGCGTACCGAGATCCGTCGTCCGCCAATAGAGGAGGTCGCCGTTCACCCACGACCAGCGGAGGGTCTCGCCGAGCGTGTTGAGCGCGAGCGTGAGGTCGATGATCGAATCGGGCCCCACCGCCGGAGCGACGGTCTCGCTCGGCGCATCGAAGTTGTAGCCGACGGTCTCGCTCTTCGCGTAGACCACGGACACCGAGATGCGGTTCGGGGCCGGGTAGCAGGGGTCCGGACCGGGGTTCGTCGCGCAGAGGTTGTACGGCTCGATGGTGGCGGTCACGTCACCGGGCGACGTCGACGGCGGCACGGTCGTGCCGTTCGCGATCACCGGGGTCGTGACGCCACCGTTCGTGACCGAGAGTGCGAGGACGTACGGGCGACTCGCGACACCGCCGGGCATGTTGCCCCAGCCGCCGATGCCCGTCGCCCGCGCCTCATCGAGGGACGCCTGGTTCGGCATGTCGTCGGGGATCGCGTCGGAACGCGCCGGCGACACGCCGAGGCCGACGACCGCCGAGGCGAGCAGCAAGGGGACGACGGTTCGAGCGACGACGCGCACGACCGATCGCGTCGAGACTGGCGCTGCGTGCGGACCGGACATCGGGACCCCCCGTCGAGGTTCGGTGTGTATTCCGCACAAGGGGAACACGCTGTCGAGGGGGGCGTCAAGCGCCCGGGGCACCGGGTCGGACCTACCGTCGGCCGAGGACGACCTGGCCCACGTCCACGCGGCCGGCCCGGAACCCACCCTCCGTGTAGGAGAGGTAGTACTGCCACATGCGCTGGAACCGTCGATCGAACCCGAGCGGCGCGATGCGGTCCCACGCCGCATCGAAGTTCCGGTGCCACGTCGCGAGGGTCCGGGCGTAGCTCTGACCGAACCACTCCTCGCCCAACCACTCGAGGCCCACGCGCTCGGCCGACGCGCGCAGCACGCCGGGCGCCGGCACCTGTCCGCCGGGGAAGATGTAGCGGCGGACGAAGTCGGGGTTCGCGTTGCTGTCGCGCCAGTGACGGTCCGCGACGACGATGGATTGCAGCCCCACGCGTCCGCCGGGCTCGAGACGGTCGTGGAGCACGCGGAAGAAGGCGGGCCAGCGCGACCCGGGGATCGATTCGATCATCTCCACCGAGACCACCGCGTCGAAGCGTCCCGACGAGGACTCGAAGTCCTGCAGGAGCACCCGGTAGCGGTCGCCGAGGCCGCGGCGCGCGATGAGTTCGTCGACGTGCGCGGCCTGTTCCTTGGAGATCGTGAGCGTCGTGACGTCGCAGCCGAGGTCGCCCGCGAGGTAGGCGCCGAAGGCGCCCCAGCCGGAACCGATCTCCAGCACGCGCATCCCTCGCTCGATGCCCGTGCTCGCCGCGAGGCGCCGGTACTTCTCGCACTGCGCGTCCTTGAGCGACATCGAGGGGTCGGTGAAGAAGGCCGACGAGTACGTCATCGTCTCGTCCAGCCAGAGGGAGTAGAACTCGTTCCCGAGGTCGTAGTGCTGGGCCATGTCGGTGATCGGCCCGCGCGGGGCCCACGAGCGACCGATCGCGCGCCAGAGCGCCTGCCCCGGACGTTCGATCCAGGCGGGCAGCCGCCGGTGTTCGCGCTCGAGGTGCAGCGTCGAGAGCTCGATGAGCGCCGGGAGGTCCGGCGAGTCGAACGTCTCGGCGATCCACCCATCGGCCAGCGCGATGGCGCCGGTCGTCGCGAGCCCGGTCAGGAGCGACCAGTCCCGCAGCGTGACCCCCGCGCGCGGGCCCGCCGCGGTGCCCCCGAAGGTGTGGACGACGCCGTCGGGGTCGCGCACCGTGAGGGAACCGACCCGCACCTGTCCCCCGATCGTGCGCAGCAGAACCCTGCCGACGCCGCTCACGCCTGCGCCTCCCGGGCGCGGGGCGCCCCCGGCGCCGCGGTGACGGTGGGGGCCGCCGGCGGGGCGCCGCGCCGGCGGGGCGGGGGGGCCGGGCGCCC
>JBJTHT010000025.1:0-6869 GCA_046094605.1 Actinomycetota bacterium
GGGTTCGCGTAGAGCGTGTCGCCGTCGGCGAGCTCGGCGACCTTCCCGAGGTACATGACCGCCACGCGGTCCGACACGTGCTTCACGACGGAGAGGTCGTGGGCGATGAAGAGGTAGGTGAGGTTGAACTCCTCTTGGAGATCCTTGAGGAGATTCAGCACCTGCGCCTGGATCGAGACGTCCAGCGCCGACACCGGCTCGTCGCAGACGATCAGCTTGGGCCGCAGGGCGAGCGCCCGGGCGACCCCGATGCGCTGGCGCTGACCCCCGGAGAACTCGTGCGGGTACCGGTTGTAGTGCTCGGGATTGAGCCCGACGAGTTCCATCAGCTGCTGGACCTCGTCGCGGATTCGGTTCCGCGGCACGGTGCCGTGCAGCCGGAACGGCTCGCCGATGATCGAACCGACGGTCTTGCGGGGGTTCAGGGACGCCATCGGGTCCTGGAAGATCATCTGCATGTCGCGGCGGAGGCCGCGCAGCTCCTTGCCCTCGAGGTGGGTGATGTCGCGGCCCTCGAACTCGATCGAACCGGCGGTGGAGTCGTGGAGACGCATGAGCACCCGCGCGAGCGTGGACTTGCCACACCCGGTCTCTCCGACCAGACCCAGGGTCTCCCCGCGCTTGATCTCCAGATCCACGCCGTCGACCGCGTGGACGTTGCCGACCCGCTTCTGGAAGACGATCCCCCGGGTGATCGGGAAGTACTTCTTGAGGCCGGACACGCGGATCAGCGGGGCATCCGCCGCACCCGGACGACCGCCGGCCATGCGCTCGGTGTCGAGGCTCACGAGGACACCGCCACCTCGGTCGAGAAGATGCGTTCCTTGTCCGCCTGCGGCAGGTGGCAGGCGGAGGCGTGATGTCCGTCGGCGGGGATCAGCGCCGGCGTCTCCTTCGAGCAGCGGTCGAACGCGTAGGGGCACCGCGGATGGAAGGAGCAGCCGGACGGGACGTTGATCAGGGATGGCGGGAGGCCCTGGATCGGATGCAGGCGACTCTCGCCGGGCCGGTCGAGCCGCGTGATCGACCGCAGCAGCCCCCACGTGTACGGGTGGTGGGCTCCGTAGTAGATGTCGTCGCGGTTCCCGATCTCGACGGCCTTGCCGGCGTACATGACCTGGATGTTCTCGCAGTGCTCGGCGACCACGCCGAGGTCATGGGTGATGAGGACCACCGCGGCGTTGAATTCGTGCTTCAGGCGGTCGATCAGGTCGAGGATCTGGGCCTGGACGGTGACGTCGAGCGCCGTCGTGGGTTCGTCCGCGATGAGGAGGTCGGGGTCGAGCGCGAGCGCCATCGCGATCATGGCGCGCTGGCGCATGCCGCCGGAGAACTCGTGCGGGTACTGGTCCGCGCGCTCCTTGGGCCGCGGGATGCCGACCTTCCCGAGCATGTCGACCGCGGTCGACCAGGCCTCCTTCTTCGAGACCTCCCGATGGGTGCTGACGGCCTCGGCGATCTGCGCGCCCACCTTGTAGAAGGGGTGCAGCGAGGTCATGGGGTCCTGGAAGATCATGCTGATCTTCGCGCCGCGGATCGCACGCATGTCCTCCTCCGGCAGGGTGAGCAGGTCCTGGCCCCGGAAGAGCGCCTGCCCCGAGATCCGCGCGTTCTTCGCGCCCGTCAGTCCCAGGACGCTCAGGAAGGTGACGGACTTGCCGGAACCGGACTCCCCCACGACACCGAGCGTCTCGCCGGGCATGACCTGGAACGAGACGCCGTCGACCGCCTTCACGACGCCGTCATCCGTCGGGAAGTGGACGGTCAGGTCTTTGACTTCGAGGATCGGCTCAGCCATCAGGAATACCTCACCCGGGGGTCGAGGAAAGCATAGAGGATATCCACCACGAGGTTCGCGGCCACGATGAAGAAGGCGGCGATCACCGTCACGTCCAGGATGGCGTAGAGGTCGCCGTCGAACACGGCCGAGACCGCGTAGTTCCCGATGCCCTGGAGGTTGAAGACGGTCTCCGTGATGATCGCCCCGCCGAGGAGCCCGCCGAGGTCGAGGCCGAACACGGTCACGATGGGCGTGAGACTCGCCCGCAGGCCGTGGCGGATCGTGACCCGCCGCGGCGAGAGCCCCTTGGCGCGGGCGGTGCGGATGTAGTCCTCACCCATGGTCTCGATCAGGTTCGCCCGGGAGAGGCGCGCGTAGATGGCCGCGTAGGCGAGGGCCAGGACCGTCCACGGCATGATCATGTGGAGGAACCACTCCCCCAGCCCGTACTGCGCGATGGGGTAGAACCCGGTCCCGGGTAACACCCGGAGCTTGAACCAGAAGATCCAGAGGAACACCGGCCCGACGAAGAAGACGGGCGCCGAGACGCCGAGCAGCGCGAACCCCATCGCGACCCGATCGAAGATCGACCGCGGCCGGAGCGCGGACAGGATGCCGATCGCCACCCCCGCGACGAGCCAGAGCACGGCGGCGCCCACCGCGAGCTGGATCGTGATGAGCAGCCGCTTGGCGATGACGGGCTTGAGCGCGGCGCGCGTGTTGAAGGAGAACCCAAGTCCGGGCCAGCCGTACTCGTCGCCGAGGAAGAGGCGCTTCACGAACAGTCCGTACTGGACGAGCATGGGCTTGTCGAGGCCGAACTGGCGCTTGACCTCCGCGACGAGTTCGGGGGTGGGCTGCTTGCCGGCGAAGTTCACCGCGGGGTCCGTCGGGGGCATCACGAAGAAGATCAGGTAGGTGAGGAGCGTGATGAGGAGCAGGGTCACGCCCACCCACAGCAGGCGACGGATCACGTAGCGGCCCACGGCGCCGGAGTCTACCCCGGGAACGCGAGAGGGGGGCCCTCGCGGGCCCCCCTCTCGGTCGTTGCGTCCGGGCGCTTACGCGACGCCGGTGACCTCGTCCATCGTCAGCCCGTTGCTCACGCTCACGTGCGCGTACGAGATGACACCCGAGAACTGGTCGAAGTCGTAGTTCCCGACCGTCGGGTTGAGCAGGATGATCGCCGAGGCCCAGCGGTACGGGACCCACGGAACGATCTCGGTCATGAGCTTCTGGTCGAGCGCGGCCCAGCAGGCGTTGTACGCAGCGCCCGGCGGGATCGCCACGCAGGCGTCCATGTCGGCGTCGACGGACGGGATCGGGTTCGCCCCATCGCCGGTCGCCGCGTTGTACGCCGCGAGGACGTTGTCACCGCATTCCGCGGCCTTCTCGGCCGTGAGCCCGACGTTCGAGTAGTTCACGGAACCCTCGCACGCCAGACCCGCGGTGTTGAAGAGGAAGTAGTCGAAGCCGAAGGGGCTTCCGTAGTCCTTCCCCCAGCCGGCGTTCGCGGCGATCGGGACCAGCTTGTTCATGGTCTGGATCGTCGTGTAGGCCGTTCCCGAGTCGAGTTCGCGGACCTTGAGGCTGATGCCGATCTTCGCAAGGTCCTCCTGGAGGATCGGCGTGTAGAGCGTCCACGGGTCGTAGTTCCGGTTGACCATGAGGACGTTCTGGCAGGCATCCGCGTCGCAGACGCCATCACCGTTCTCGTCGTACTTCGACATCGCCATCTCGGCCTTGGCGGCCGCCTCGTCACCCGCGCCGTCCGCGGACGGGTACGGGTCGAAGCCCTCGGTCTCGGCGAGCACCGACGGCGGCTCGATGGTGGTCGCGATCTGACCGGCCGTGGAACCACCGGCGGCCTGGAGCATCGCGGCCTTGTCGACGATGAAGTTCACGGCCTTGCGGACGTGGATGTCATCGAACGGCGGCACGATGAGGTTCATCGTGATGTACCAGGTCCGGTCCGCCGACTCCGACTTGAGGAGACCCTCGAGGTCGGGGTTGGTCAGGTAGGACTGCAAGACCGCCGCGGGCGGCGAACCGTGCGCGAGGTCGAGCTCACCGGCCTGGAGCTTGTTGTAGATGTCGTCCAGGTTGGTGTTGATGGTGAGCGCGTAGCCGTCGAAGTTCGCGTCACGCAGCGTGTCCGTCGCGGGGTCGTAGCTCGGGTTGCGCACGAGGTACAGGTGCGCGTCCGGGTCGAAGCCCGCGATGGGCGTCAGCGTGTCGCACGACGAGGCGTCGACCGCGTCCTGGCCCTGGATCATGTACGGACCGTTCGCCATGACGTAGCGACCGTAGTCGCCCGCCTGGTCGAAGCAGCCCGCGACCTCCGCCGGGACCGGGAACGCCGCCGGCTGCGCGAGCCGGTAGAGGAAGTCACCGGTCGGCTGCTCGAGCTGGAAGACGATCGTCTTGTCATCCGGCGTCGAGATGCCCGACACGGGCGTGTCCTGCGATTCGGCGCTGCAGTCCATCCCCACGATCGTGCCGCAGTAGTAGTTGCCGTACTGCGCGATCAGGGACTTCGTGTTGATCCGCTGGAACGCGTACGCAACGTCCTGGGACGTGATCGGGCGGTCGAGCGGCGGACCCCACTGGACGCCATCCTTCAGCGTGAACGTCCAGGTGAGGCCGTCGTCCGACACGGTGCCGGTGTCCGTCGCGAGGTCCGCGACGACCACGTTGCCGGCGGCACCGCCGACGAACTCGTACGAGACGAGGCCGCGGATGAGCATCTGGGAGTAGTAGCCCCAGGCCGATCCGAGGTACTCGCCGGTGGGGTCGAAGGCGTTGGTGAATCCGAAGTCCGTCAGGGACTCGCGGAGCACACCACCCTTCACGGAGTCGGAGCCACCGTCGGTGTCGCCACCGCCGCTCTCTCCCCCACCGCAGGCCGCCGCCACGATCCCGAGTGTCAGGACCAGCGCGACGGGCAGGAGATACTTCTTCACGTTCCACCTCCTCGAGGTTGGTTCCGTGCGTCCCGGGCCTCCGATCGGGCGGTCCGGGGGTTCGCAGAAGGATACGAGGAAGGGCGGTCGCCGGGATGCCCCGCGGGCCTCAGCCCTGGGTGCGCGGATCGAGGGCATCCCGCAGGCCGTCGCCGACGAGGTTGAACGCGAGGGTCGTGAGCACGAGCGCCACGCCCGGGAAGAAGAGCATCCACCAGGCGACGGTGAAGAGCTGGCCGCGGGAGGCCTCGGCGATCATCCTTCCCCAGGACGGGGTCTCCGGGGGGATGCCGAGCCCGAGGTACGAGAGCGACGCCTCGAAGAGGATGTTGCTCGGGATGACGAGCGTGCTGTAGACGATGATCGGTGCCGCGAGGTTCGGCAGGATCTCCCGGAACAGGATCCGCGCCGTCGGCGACCCCAGCGATCTCGCCGCTTCGACGAACTCCTTCTCGCGGAGCGAGAGCACCTGGCCGCGGACGATGCGCGCCATGTACGACCAGGTGAACAGGCTGATGATGAGCACGACGAGCGAGATCCCCGGCTGGACGAATCCACCGAGGCAGCCCTCCGCGGTGATCGAGCAGGTCGCGGCGATGCCGATCGAGAACAGGAGCACGGGCAGCGACAGGAACAGGTCGATCGTGCGCGAGATCACGGTGTCGACCTTGCCGCGGTAGTAGCCCGCGAGGAGCCCCATGAGCACGCCGATCGCGGTCGCGATCCCGGTCGCGAGGAGCGCGACGGTGAGCGAGGTGCGCGCGCCGTAGAGGGTCCGCAGGAACACGTCCCGCCCCGAGGTGTCGACGCCGCCCCAGTACGCCGCCCCCGGGCCGACGACGGGCAGGCCGATGTCACTCAGGGTGTCGCGGTTCAGGTCGTTCGGGCCGCGCCCGATCACGTGGTCGGCGATGGCGGGCGCGAGGAGCGCGAGGACGATGAGCACCGCGAGGAAGCCGAGCCCGATGAGCGCGAGGCGATCGCGACGGAACCGGCGGCGGAAGAGCTCCCAGGGGCTCCGGCCCGACACGACGGGCGCGTCGGTCGCCGCGACGTCGACCGTGGGTCCGCTCGTGGGGATCGATGCCTGGCTCATCGCGACTCTCCGGGTCGGTCGGGCCCGCGGAGTCTACCCGGGTACCCCGATGAGAGGGCGCCTACTCGTAGCGGACGCGGGGGTCGAGGACGGCGTAGAGCACGTCGACGATGAGGTTCGCGAACACGACGAAGAGGGCCCCGATGATGACGACGGCCATGACCGCCGGGAAGTCCGCCCGGTTCACCGACTCGAGCGCGTAGAGGCCGATCCCCGGGATCGCGAAGACGCGCTCGGTGATGAACGCCCCTCCGAGGAGCCCCGCGATGTCGAGGCCGAGCGTCGTGACGACCGGCGTGAGCGAGGACCGGAGCTGGTGCCGGTACACGACGGTCCGCTCGCGGAGGCCCTTCGCACGCGCGGTCCGGATGTAGTCCTCGCCCTGGACCTCGAGCATGTTGCCGCGGACGAGCCGGGCGTAGAAGGCCGCGGAGGTGATCGCGAGCGAGAACCAGGGCAGGACGAACTTGCCCGCGGCGATCGTGTCCCAGACGTCGCCGCCGACGACGACCCCGGTCGGTGGCGCGATCCCGAGCGTGAAGTAGAAGACGAAGATGAGGACCATCGCGAGCCAGAAGGTCGGCAGCGAGATCCCGAGGAGCGCGAAGCTCATCGTGACCCGGTCCGCGATGCCGCCGCGGCGGTTCGCGGAGAGGATCCCGAGGGGGATCCCCATGAGGAGCCACAGGACGGTCCCCCCGAGCGTGAGGGCGATCGTGTACGGGAAGCGCTCCGAGAGCTCGTCCTTCACGGGCACGTTGTTGCGCCAGGAGTAGTACACCCGCTCGTTCAGGAACCATCCCGGGATCGGGACGAGCCCCTTCGCGAATCGCGCGTACTGGGTGAGGATCGGGTCGTCGAGTCCGACGCGGTCGCGGATCTTCTGGAGCTGCTCGGGGCGCGGAGCCTTCCCCGCGAGGCGGATCGCCGGGTCCCCCGGCGGGAGCTTCACGAAGATGAGGAACGTGAGGACGGACGTCACCCACAGGGTGAACACGAGCTGGAGCGACCTGCGGATCAGGTACCGGCC
>JBJTHT010000026.1:0-4114 GCA_046094605.1 Actinomycetota bacterium
GGAGGTAGCGCCCGCCCGAATGCGAGTACTGCAGCGCCTCGTCGCTCACGCGTCACCCCGCCGCATCGCCGCGACGTTGGCCCCGAGCGCCACCGCGGCGGCGAGGCCCGCGATCCACGGCGCGACGACCCGTGTCGTGTAGGGGGGCGGGAACCCGATCGCGAGCGCGGCGCCCAGGAGCGCGACCAGCGAGGACGCGACGCCCACGACGTCGGCACGGCGCTCGGCGCGGCGCCACCGCGCGCGCGCCGTGGCCGCGGCCGCGCTCCCGAGGAGCGCGGCCGCGGCCACGAGCGACGACCACCGCAGGTCCGCGCCCCACGCCCCGAACGGCGACGCACCGAGCCCCACCGAGCTCCAGGGGAGCGCGGTCGCGAGGAGCGCGAGCGCGAGGCCGAGATCGGCTGTCCGCCGGATCGGATCGGCCGCGGGCGGGGTCGGCGGCTGATCGGGGAACGCCGCCTCGCCGAGTTCCGCCTCCAGGCATCGCGGTCCGAGGACGCGACCGCGCACCGGCACCGCGCACGCGAGGCACAGCGCCTCGCCGCAGCCGTCGCACGGACCCACGATCTCCGCGCCGGGATGCCGGGCGCACCGCTCCTCGGTGGGCATGGCGAACAGGGTAGCCGCGGGAGTGGGCGTGCGGGTGGGAGCCTCCGTCGCACCTAGGATGGGCGCCGTGGTCGCCTCGATCCTCGACGGCAGGTCGGTCTCGGCGGAGGTCCGCCGCGAGGTCGCCGCACGCGTGCGCGCGCTGGGGGAGCGCGGCATCGTTCCCGGGCTGGCCGGTGTGCTCGTGGGCGCCGACGAGGCGTCGCGCATCTACCTCGGTTCCAAACACCGCGCGTGCGAGGAGGTCGGCATCGTCTCGACGCGCGTCGATCTCCCCGGCGACATCTCCGAGGCCGGTCTCCTCGTGGAGATCGACCGGCTGAACCGGGACCCGGCGATCCACGGCATCATCGTGCAGCTCCCGGTTCCCGCGCAGATCTCGGAACTCGCGTTGCAGACCGCGATCGACCCAGGCAAGGACGTGGATGGTCTGCATCCGCTCAACGTGGGCCTCATGGTGCGCGGGGAGCCCTCGTTCCCGCCCGCGACGCCCTACGGCATCGTGGAGCTCCTGGTGCGCAGCGGCGTCACCCTCGACGGCGCGGAGGTCGTCGTCGTCGGCTACGGCGACCTCGTCGGCGCGCCGCTGTCGATCATGCTCGCCCAGGACTCGATCCGCGGGAACGCGACCGTGACGATCTGCCACGTGCGCACGCGCGACGTCGCCGCGCACACGCGGCGCGCCGATATCCTCGTGGCCGCCGCGGGCCGCCCCGGGCTCATCACCGCCGACATGGTCAAGCCGGGCGCGGTCGTCGTGGACGTCGGGGTCCACCGCACCGACGACGGCCTGGTCGGCGACGTGCGGTACGAGGAGGTCGCGGCGGTCGCCGGCCGCATCACGCCCGTTCCGGGCGGCGTCGGTCCGATGACCACGGCGATGCTCCTCGTGAACACGGTGCGCGCGGCGGAACGGTCCGCCGCGTGAGGACCGAGACGGCGACGGGCGGTTCCCGGGACGGGAGGTAGGGATGGATCAAGACCGTGCATCGCGCATCCTCGCGGCGGAGGCCATCGTCGGCATCACCTTCGGCCTGCTCCTGCTCGTCGTGCCGGACCGCCTGCTCGCGATCTACGGCGTGAAGGCCTCGGACGGCGTGATCCTGCTCGGGAGGCTGCTCGGCGCGGAGCTCCTGGGCTTCAACTACGCCAACGTGGTCGCGATCCGTGGGGACCGCCGCTCGCTCTCGCCCGTGGTCCGGGGCCACCTCGTCGGCAACGGGGTCGGATTCCTCGTGGCGCTCGGCGCGGTGATCGCCGGGACCGTGAACGGCGCGGCGTGGTCGATCGTGCTCATCTTCCTGCTGTTCGCGCTGGCGTACGGGTGGGTGCTCGTCGCGCGCCCACGGCGCTTCCCCTGAGCCTCGCTCAGCGCTGCGCGATCGGGACCCAGCGCTGGTCGCGCGGTCCCACGTACACCGACCCGGGGCGGATGATCCGGTTGTCGACGTACTGCTCGCGGACGTGCGCGGTCCATCCCGCCATGCGCGCGAGCGCGAAGATCGGCGTCATGAGGTCCGTCGGGATGCCGAGCATGTGGTACACGGTCGCCGCGTAGAAGTCCACGTTCGGCGCCAGGCCCTTCTGCTCGAGCGCGGCGGCCTCGACGGCCTCGGCGGTCTCGTGCAGCGCGGTGTCGCCGCGGCGCTCGGCGAGGTCGCGCGAGAGCGCCTTGAGCACGCGCGCCCTCGGGTCCATCGTGCGGTACACCGCGTGTCCGAAGCCCATGAGCTTCTGCTTGGCCCCGAGGCGCGCCGCGACGTAGTCGGCGGCCTTCGAAGCGTCGCCGATCTCCTCGAGCATCACCATCGCCTCCTCGTTCGCGCCGCCGTGGAGCGGGCCCTTGAGGGCCCCGATCGCGCCGGTGACGGCCGAGAAGATGTCGGAGAGCGTCGAGGCGATGACCCGCGCGGTGAACGTCGAGGCGTTCATCGTGTGGTCGGCGTAGAGCACGAACGTCGTGTCGAGGATGCGCGCGTCGGCCGCGTCGGGACGCTCGCCGAGGAGCATGTGCAGGAAGTTCGCGGCGTGCCCGAGCGTCGGGTCGGCGCCGACGAGCGGGAGCCCCTCGCGGTTGCGGTGGTAGGCCGCGATGAGCGAGGGCATGATCGCGATGAGGCGCAGGGCCTTGCGGGCGGTCGCCTCGGCCCCCATGTCCCAGCCGTCCGGGTCGTGCGTGGACGACGCCGAGACGGAGGTACGCAGCATCGACATCGGGGACGCATCCGACGCGAAGGTCGGCATCAGGTCGAGGAGGAACGGGGAGAGGTCGCGACCCTTGGCGAGGAACGCGTTGAGGTCGTCGAGCTCGGCCTGGTTCGGCAGGCGCAGGTTGTGGAGGAGGAACACGACCTCCTCGTAGGACGCGTGCTCCGCGAGGTCCTCGATCGTGTGACCGACGTACCAGAGCCGTCCGGCCTGCCCATCGATGTCCGACAGGCGCGTGTCGGCCGCGACGGTCTCGCGAAGCCCCTTCTCGGTCACGCCTCGTCCCGTTCGTCGTGGCGCGTGTCGTCGCGCCGGATGGATGAGAGCCTACCGCGGGACGGCGACCGTGCCGTCGGGGAGGCGGCATGCAGCGGACGGTGACGGTCGTCGCGGGGCAGCACCCCGCCGCCGTTACGACCGCGCGCCGGGTCCTCGACGCCGCCGGTGCCGACGTCATCTGGAACGAGGTCCCCGCGGCCGCGCCGGACGGCGCGGGATGGGGCGCCTTCCTCGACGCGTTCCGGGCCTCGGGCGTCGGCATCGTCGGGCCGCTCGGCTCCGCCGCGACGATCGCCCTGCGGCGCGACCTCGACCTCTTCGCCGGCGTCCGACCGCGCCGGACGATCCCCGGCGTCCCGTCGCGCTACCCCGCGATCGACCTCGTCGTGGTGCGGGAGAACACCGAGGGCCTCTACGTGGACATCGAGTTCCCGAGCGGCGATCCGGCCACCGCGGACCTCGTCCGCTTCGTCGCGCAGGCGACCGGGCGCACGATCCGCCCCGACGCCGGCCTCTCGCTCAAGGCCAACTCGATCGGCGCGAGCGAGCGCATCGCGCGGTTCGCCTTCGCGTGGGCCGAACGGACCGGCCGCCGCAGCGTGACCTGCGGCCACAAGGCCAACATCATGAAGTTCTCCGACGGGCTGTTCCTCGAGGCAGCGCGCCGTGCCGCGTCGTCGTTCCCCGGCGTGGCCTTCGAGGAACGCATCATCGACGCGCTCACGATGCAGCTCGTCCAGCGACCGGAGGCCTTCGACGTCCTGCTCCTGCCCAACCTCTTCGGCGACCTCGTCGCCGAACTCGCGTCGGGGCTCGTCGGCGGGGCCGGCCTCGCGCCGTCGGCGGACGTCGGCGACGAGGTCGCCGTCTTCGGCGCGAGCGGGGCGTGGGGCGACGCGGCGGGCGGCACGGAGGTCGCGCTGACGCTCGCCGGGGGGATGCTGCTCCGTCACATCGGGCAGGAGCCGGCGGCCGCTCGCGTCGAGGCCGCGGTGGGTCGGGCGCTCGCGGGGGG
>JBJTHT010000027.1:0-20002 GCA_046094605.1 Actinomycetota bacterium
CCCGCCGCACACCCCGCCCCCCCGGGTCGGTGCGCGACCGGCGGCGCTCTTCGCGCCGGTCGCCCACCGCGCCCGCATGTACTCCCTCGACAACGTCTTCTCCGAGGAGGAACTGCGCGCGTGGGCCGATCGTCTCGCCCGCGGCGGCGGCGCGGACGCGCGCTACTCCTGCGAACTGAAGATCGACGGCGTCGCGATCGCCCTCACCTACGAGCGCGGCGTCCTGGTCCAGGGCGCGACGCGCGGCGACGGCACGACGGGGGAGGACGTGACGGCCAACGTGCGCACGGTGCGCACGATCCCGCAGCGCCTCGCGCTCGCCGACCCGCCCGCCCTCCTCGAGGTGCGCGGCGAGATCTACTTCCCGGTCGCCGCGTTCGCGCGCCTGAACGAGGACCTGACCGGCGCGGGTCAGCGGCCGTTCGCCAACCCGCGCAACGCCGCCGCCGGGTCGCTCCGCCAGAAGGACCCCGCGATGACGGCCGCGCGACCGCTCGCGCTCTGGTGCCACTCCTTCGGCGCGGCCGAGGGCGTGACGTTCGACGCGCACTCCTCCTTCCTCGACTGGTGCCGCGGCGCGGGTCTGCCCGTCGCCCCCACCGGGGAGGTGGCCGACGACCTCGACGCGGTGCTCGCCTACCTCGCCCGCTGGGAGGAGGACCGCCACACCGTGGACTGGGAGATCGACGGCGTCGTCGTGAAGGTGGACCAGATCGCGTTCCAGGACGCGCTCGGCGCGACGAGCCACGCGCCGCGCTGGGCGGTGGCCTACAAGTTCCCGCCCGAGGAGCGCACGACGGTGCTCCGTGAGATCCGCGTGCACACGGGTCGCACGGGCGTCGTCACGCCGTTCGCCTTCCTGGAACCGGTCCAGGTCGGCGGCGTCACGGTGACGACCGCGACGCTCCACAACGAGGACGAGGTCCGGCGCAAGGACGTCCGGGAGGGCGACACGGTCATCGTGCGCCGCGCCGGCGACGTGATCCCGGAGGTCGTGGGACCGGTGCCGGCGCGGCGCCGGAGGGGCGCGCGCATCTGGCGGTTCCCCTCGACGTGTCCGTCGTGCGAGACGGCACTCGTGCGGGCGGAGGGTGCGGCGGCGTGGCGCTGCCCGAACGCGCGCGGCTGTCCGTCGCAGAACCTCGAGTGGTTGCAGGCGTTCGCGAGCCGCGGGGCGATGGACATCGAGGGGCTGGGCTTCAAGACCGGTGAGGCCCTGCTCGAGCTCGGCTTCGTGCGCGATCCCGGCGACATCTACGCGCTCACCGCGGATCGGCTCGCGTCGGTGCCGGGGTTCAAGGAGAAGAAGATCGCGAACCTGCTCGCCTCGATCGAGGGGTCGAAGTCGCGCGACGTCTGGCGCCTGCTCGCGGGCCTGAACATCCGCCACGTCGGCGCGACCGTCGCGCGCTCGCTCGCCGACGCGTTCGGATCGATCGACGCGCTGGCCGCGGCCTCCGAGGAGGACCTGCTCGCGGTCGAGGGCGTGGGTCCCGAGATCGCGACGAGCGTCATCGCGTGGTTCCGCGACCGGCACCACCGCGCGCTCGTGGAACGTCTGCGCTCCGCCGGCGTGCGCATGGCGGATGCGGCCCGCGCCCCCCGCGGGGAGGGTCCGCTCCAGGGCGTCACGGTCGTCCTCACCGGGACGCTCCCGACGCTCTCGCGCGACGAGGCGAGCGAGCTCGCCGTGGCCGCCGGTGCGAAGATCGCCTCGAGCGTCTCGGCGAAGACCGGGCTGGTGGTCGCCGGCGAGGCCGCGGGGTCGAAGCTCGCGAAGGCGCGGGAACTGGGCATCGAGGTGATCGACGAGGCGGCGTTCCTGCGCCGGATCGGTCGGGAGGGGGCGAGGGGATGACGTACTCGATCGTGGCGCGGTGCCCCGAGACGGGCGACCTCGGCGTGGCGGTGCAGTCGCACTGGTTCGCCGCCGGCGTCGTGTGCTGGGCGCGGTCCGGGGTCGGCGCGGTGGCCACGCAGGCGATGGCACTCGTGGACCACGGTCCGCTCGGGCTCGACGAGCTCGCGGGCGGTCGCGACGCCGCCGGCGCGCTCGCCGCGCGTCTGGCCGCCGACGAACACCGCGAGGTCCGCCAGGTGGCCGTCCTCGACGCGCGCGGCGGCGTCGCGACGCACACCGGTTCCCAGACGATCCCGGAGGCGGGCCACGTCACCGGCGACGGCTTCTCGTGCCAGGCGAACATGATGTGGAACGCGACCGTGTGGGACGCGATGGCCGATGCGGTCGCGCGGTCGCGCGGCGACCTCGCCGGCCGGCTGCTCGCCGCGCTCGAGGCGGGGGAGGGCGAGGGCGGCGACATCCGCGGTCGGCAGGCCGCGCGCATCCTCGTCGTCGCGGCGACGCCGAGCGAGCGTCCGTGGGACGACGTGCGGGTCGACCTGCGCGTGGACGATCACGCGGAACCGCTCCCGGAACTGCGGCGGCTGCTCGACCTGCACCGCGCCTACGTCCACCTCGACGCCTCGGAGCAGGCGCAGACGGTCGGCGACGCGCCGCGCGCGGACCGCGAGGCCGCGGAGGCGCTTCGGCTCGGCGCGGGGACGACCGAGATCGCGTTCTGGCGCGCCGTGGGGCTCGCGAACCTCGGCCGCGTGGACGAGGCGCGTGCGCTCGCCCGCGCCGCCTTCGATGACTATCCGGGGTGGGCAGAACTCCTGCGCCGCTGCGCGGAGCGTGGGCTCGCGGGCGTGACGCCCGAGACGGTGTCGCGCCTGCTCCCCGGCTAGACTCGCCGCCGTGCCCGTCGAGATCGACATCGACCACGTCGCGCGCCTCGCGCGGCTCGACCTCTCCCCGGAGGAGAAGGAGCGCCTGCGCGCGCAGCTCGCCGTGATCCTCGAGCACGCCGCGAAGGTGGGCGAGGTCGCGACCGCCGCCGTCCCGCCGACCGCGACGGCGATCCCGCGCGAGAACGTGCTGCGCCCCGACGAGCCGGGCCCGACGCTCCCGCAGGACGAGGCGCTCGCCAACGCGCCCGCGGCGGAGGACGGGCGCTTCCGCGTCCCGCGCATCGCGGAGATCGGGTGACGGACGCCCTCGATCTCGCGTCGTCGCTGCGCGACGGCACGAAGACGAGCCGAGCGCTCGTCGAGTCGTGTCTCGCGCCGACCGACCGCCTCGAGGGCGACCTCCACGCGGTCCTCGCCCGCACGGCGGACCGCGCGCTCGCCCGCGCCGACGAGGTCGACGCGCGGCTCGCGCGCGGCGAGGACCTCCCCGCGGTCGCGGGCATCCCGCTCGCGGTGAAGGACGTCCTCTCCACCCGCGGCGTCACGACGACCTGCGGGTCGCGCATGCTCGAGTCCTACGTCCCGCCCTTCGATGCGACGGTCTGGGCGCGCCTGGACGCCGCGGGCGCCCCGCTCCTCGGCAAGACGAACTGCGACGAGTTCGCGATGGGCTCGTCGAACGAGAACTCCGCCTTCGGTCCCGTGGCGAACCCCTGGGACCTCGCGCGCGTCCCCGGCGGCTCCGCCGGCGGCTCCGCCGCCGCCGTCGCCGCCGGCGAAGCCGTCTGGTCGCTCGGCACCGACACCGGCGGTTCCGTCCGCCAGCCCGCGGCGCTCTGCGGCGTCGTCGGCCTCAAGCCGACCTACGGCCTGCTCAGCCGCTTCGGCCTCATCGCGTTCGCCTCATCGCTCGACACCGTCGGCACGTTCACGCGATCGGTCCGCGACGCCGCCGCGCTCCTCGGCGCGATGGCGGGCCGCGATCCGCTCGACGCGACGAGCCTCGACACGCCGTCGACCGATTACGTCGCGGCGACCGAGGGCGGCGTCCGGGGACTCCGGATCGGCGTGGTCCGCGAGGCCTCCGGCGAGGGCGTGGAACCGGGCGTCCGCGACGCCGTGCGCACCGCCCTCGACCGGTACACCGCGCTCGGCGCGACCGTGGACGACGTGTCGCTCCCGCACGCGGGGTACGCGCTCTCGGCCTACTACCTGATCGCCCCGTCGGAGGCGTCCTCGAACCTCGCCCGCTTCGACGGGGTCCGCTACGGCCTGCGCGTCGACGGCACCGACTCCGTCGACATGATGACGCGCACGCGCGGCGCGGGGTTCGGCCCGGAGGTCAAGCGCCGGATCATGCTCGGCACCTACGCGCTCTCCGCGGGCTACTACGAGGCCTACTACGGCCAGGCGCAGAAGGTCCGCACGCTCATCATCCGGGACTACGAGGAGGCGTTCGCGCGCTTCGACGTGCTCGTGTCGCCGACCTCGCCCTCGACGGCGTTCCGCATCGGCGAACGCTCCGACGACCCGCTCGCGATGTATCTGTCGGACGTGTTCACGATCCCCGCGAACCTGGCCGGCGTGCCGGCGATCAGCGTGCCGTGCGGGTTCGACGGTGCCGGGCTCCCGGTCGGTCTGCAGGTGACCGCACCGGTGCTGCGCGAGGACCTCGTGCTACGCGCCGCGGCCGCGCTCGAGGCCGACCTCGCCCTCGACCTGCGGCCACCCCTCCTCCGCGCCCTCGGCGCCTGACGTCGGGCTCGGCGTCGCGCGCTCCGCGTGCGACGCGATGATGAGCGCGACGGACCCGAGGACGACGAGCCCCGCGATCAGGATGCGCGGCGTGACCTCCTCGCCGAGCACGACCGCCCCGAGGAACACCGCGACCACGGGATTCACGTACGCATAGGTGGAGACGAGCGACGTGCGGGCGTTGCGCAACAGCCAGATGTAGGAGGCGAAGCCCGCGAAGGAACCGAACACGATGAGGTACCCGAGCGCGAGCAGCGACGCGCGCGAGATCCCGGCGAGGTCCACGTCGCCGAGTTCCCCGGTGAGCAGGCCGAGCAGCACGAGGAGCGCGCCGCCGCAGAGCATCTCCATCCCGACGCCGACGAAGGGCCGGCGGGGGAGCGGCGCGGTGCGCGAGTAGAGCGACGCGGACGCCCACGAGATCGTGGCGACGACGGCGACGAGCATCCCCGCGAGGGGAACCGCGTCGGCGTTGGCCGACCCCGAGACGAGGAACGCCGCCCCCGCGAATCCGCCTAGCAGCCCCACGATCACCTGCGCGCGGGGCCGGCGGCCGAGCAGCACCGTGTCGATGAGCGCCATCCAGATCGGGACGAGCGCGATGATGAGCGAGACGAGGCCCGTGGGGACCGTGCGCTCGGCGAGCGCGACGAATCCGTTGCCCGTGACGAGCAGTCCGCCGCCGATCACGGTGGCCGCACGCCATCCGCGGGCCGTCGGTCGATCGCCCACCCGGTCGCCGCGGCGCACGGCCAGGGTGTAGAGGATCGCTCCGGAGACGAGGAACCGTACCCCGGCCGCGAGGAAGGTGGGCATCGTCTCGTTCACCACCTCGATGCCGAGGTAGGTGGTCCCCCAGACGATGTAGACGACGACGAGGGCGAACCAGACGCGGCCCGAGGGAGCGGCGTCGCGCGCGTCGGGCATGCGGGGAGCATATGCCCGCGGGGAGCCGATAGGCTGCGCCCCGTGGGAGACGCCTTCGAGACGGTCGTCGGGCTCGAGTGCCACGTCGAGCTCTCGACGCGGACCAAGATGTTCTGCGGCTGCCCGGTCGCCTTCGGCGCGCCGCCGAACACCAACGTCTGCCCCGTCTGCCTGGGTCTCCCCGGCACGCTTCCGGTTCCCAACGAGGCCGCGATCGCGGCGATCGTGAAGATCGGACTCGCGCTCGGATGCGAGATCGCGACCGACTCGCTGTTCCACCGCAAGAACTACTTCTACCCGGACATGCCGAAGGACTTCCAGATCTCGCAGTACGACCTGCCGCTGTGCGTCGGTGGCCATCTCGACGTCGTCGTCGATGCGGAACCGCGCCGCATCGGCATCACGCGCGTGCACATGGAGGAGGACACGGGAAAGACCACGCACATGGGGGCGACGGGTCGCATCGGCGGCGCCGACTACGCGCTCGTGGACTACAACCGCGCGGGCACGCCGCTCGTCGAGATCGTCTCGGAACCCGACATCCGCTCGGCGGAGGAAGCGCGCGCCTATCTCACGGAACTGCGCGCCGTCCTCGAGTCCCTCGACGTGAGCGACGTGCGGATGGAAGAGGGGTCGCTGCGCTGCGACGCGAACGTCTCGGTGCGCCGTCGCGGCGAGACCGCGTACGGCACCCGCGTCGAGATCAAGAACCTCAACTCGATCCGCTCCCTCGAACGCGCGGTCCGCCACGAGGAGGAGCGCCACCGTCGCCTGCTCGCCGCCGGGGAACCGATCCGGCAGGAGACGCGCCACTTCGACGAGGAGACGGGCGAGACGCACACGCTCCGCTCCAAAGAGGAGGCGTTCGACTACCGCTACTTCCCGGAACCCGATATCCCGCGCCTCGCGCCGGCGGTGCCGTGGATCGCCTCGATCCGCGACGCGCTGCCGGAACTGCCGGCAGCGCGTCGCGCGCGCTACGAGGGGACGCTCGGCCTCAGCGCGGACCAGGCGCAGGGGCTCGTCGCCGACCGCGCGCTCGGCTCGCTGTTCGAGGCCACCGTCGCCGTCGCACCCGCGGTCGCGCCGCGTGCCGTCGCGAACTGGATCGGCCAGAACCTCGTCGCGATCCTGAACGACACCGGCCGCACCGCCGCCGAGGCGCCCGTCGCGCCGACCTCCCTCGCGGAGGTCATCGCGCTCGTCGAGGACGGCACGGTCTCCGCGACGGCGGGCAAGCAGGTGCTCGAGGAGGTCGTCGCGACGGGGCGACCCGCGATGGAGGTCGTCGAGGAACGCGGTCTCCGGCAGGTCTCCGACACGGGCGCGCTCGAGGCCTGGGTGGACGAGGTCCTGGCGGCGCATCCCGACGAGGTGGCCGCGTACCGCGGCGGCAAGCAGGGACTGCTCGGGTTCTTCACCGGTCAGGTGATGCAGCGCTCGCGCGGATCGGCGAACCCGAAGGCGGTCGGGGATCTGCTCCGCGCGCGGCTGGGCTAGGGTCGGACGGACGAGAGGGAGGTCGCACGTGGGCTGGACGAGGATCGCGGACGCGAACGAGGTCGGCGAGGGACAGGTCGTGGCGTTCACCGCGGGTGAGCGTGAGATCGCGGTGGCCAACGTCGGCGGGGACCTGATCGCCTTCGACGACATCTGCTCGCACCGGCGGTGTTCCCTCTCCGAGGGCGGACTCGACGGGACGACCGTCACGTGCCCATGCCACGGGGCGGCGTTCGACGTGCAGACCGGCGAGGTGCTCACGGGTCCGGCGACGGAACCGATCGACGTCTTCGAGGTCCGCGTCGAGGCCGGCGGCATCGAGGTCGTGCTCGACTGACCGGTCGGGGCCGACCCCGCTGCTAGGCTGACGGCTTCGCCCGCCACGCACGGAGGTTCGCCCATGGACAGGCCCGAGATCTTCCTGGCGCCGGGACCCACCGCGGTCCCGCCGGAGGTGTACCTCGCCCAGGGGGCGCCGCTCGTCTACCACCGCGGGCCGGCGTACGGGGCGCTGCTCCGTGACGTGGCGCGGAACATCCAGCGGCTCTTCCGCACGTCGAACGACGTGCTCCTCTTCACGGCATCGGGCACGGGCGGCCTCGAGTCGGCGGTCGCGAACCTGATGTCGCCCGGGGACCGCGTCGTCGTCCCCGTGGCCGGCTACTTCGGCGAGCGCTTCGCCAAGATCGCGAAGGCCTACGGCGCCGAGGTGCGCACGATCGACTACGAGTGGGGCCAGATCGCGCGCGCCGAGGACGTCGAGGCGGCCCTCCGGGAGGCGCCGACCAAGGCGGTCCTCGTGCAGCAGAGCGAGACCTCGACGGGCGCGATCCACGACGTGCAGGAGATCGCCGCCGTCGCCCGCGCCGCCGGCGCGCTCGTCGTCGTCGACTGCGTGTCGTCGGTCGGCGCGGTGCCCTTCGACGCCGACGGCTGGGGTGTGGACGTCGCCGTCTCCGGTTCCCAGAAGGCCCTCTCGGCGACGCCGGGTGTGGCGTTCGTGTCGGTGTCGCCCGCGGCGTGGGCGGCGACCGAGACCGCGCGCAACCCGCGCTTCTACTTCGACTGGCGTCTCTACAAGGAGTCCTTCGACCGGAAGAACCCGGAGAACCCCTTCACGCCGGCGATCTCCGTGATGATGGGCCTCAAGGCCGCGCTCGATCTGTTCTTCCAGGACGGCCTCGACGAGCAGCTCCGCCAGCACGAGCGACGCTCGCGCGCGGTGAAGGAAGCGATCCGTGCGCTCGGCCTGGACCTCTTCGGCGAGGACCCCGACCGCAACTGGGCCGTCACGTCGATCCGCGCGCCCGAGGGCATCGACGGCGACGACGTCGTCGCCCGCGTGCGCAAGGACCACGGCGTCGTGCTCGCGCCGGGGCAGGGGCCCCTCAAGGGCAAGGTGTTCCGCGTCGGTCACCTCGGCTACTACGACCACCTCGACATGCTCCGCGGCCTCGCCGCGCTCGAGATGACGCTGGCCGACATGGGTGTCCCGGTGAAGCCGGGCGCGGCGGTGGCCGCCGCGGAGACGGTCTTCCGGGGCTGACGGTGCGGGTCCTCGTCACCGAGGAACTCTCCGACCACGGCCTCGACCTGCTGCGCGCCGACTTCGACGTCGACGTCCGCCCCGAGCTCGCCGCCGGCGATCTCGTCGCCGCGATCGGTGGCTACGAGGCGCTCGTGATCCGCTCCGCCACGCAGGTCACCGCCGCGGTGATCGGTGCTGCCGATCGGCTCAAGGTCGTCGCGCGTGCCGGCATCGGCCTGGACAACGTGGACATCGCGGCCGCGACGGCGCGCGGGATCCTCGTCGTCAACGCGCCGCAGTCCAACGTCGTCTCCGCCGCCGAGCACACGATGGCGCTCCTGCTCGCGCAGGCCCGCAACGTCCCGCAGGCCGACGCGTCGCTGCGCGCGGGCCGATGGGAGCGGTCGCGGTTCCAGGGGACGGAACTGCTCGGCAAGGTCATCGGCCTCATCGGCCTGGGTCGCGTCGGCGTCCTCGTCGCGCAGCGTGCGTCGGCGTTCGGCATGAAGGTCGTCGCGTTCGATCCCTACGTGCCGAAGGAGCGCGGCCGTGAACTGGGCGTCGAGCTCGTCCCCTCGCTGGAGGCGCTCCTCGTGCAGGCCGACGTCGTCTCGATCCACCTCCCGAAGACCCCCGACACCGAGGGCCTCCTCGGCGAGCGGGAGCTCGCGCTCATGAAGCCGGGCGCCCGCCTCGTGAACACCTCGCGAGGAGGACTCGTCGACGAGGCCGCGCTCGCCAAGGCGATCGAGGACGGCCGGATCGCCGGTGCCGCCCTCGACGTCTTCGCCACGGAACCGCCGGGCGATTCGCCGCTGCTGCGCCTCGAGCAGGTCGTCGCGACCCCGCACCTCGGCGCGTCGACGAGCGAGGCGCAGGACAAGGCCGGGACCACGGTGGCCGAGATGGTGCGACTCGCGCTCCTCGGCGAGTTCGTCCCGTTCGCCGTGAACCTCGCGACGGGGGAGGTCTCCGAGACGGTGCGGCCGTTCGTGCCGCTCGCCGCGCGGCTCGGCCGACTGCTCGTCGGCCTCGCCGCCGGACCGCTGCGTTCGGTCGAGTGCCGCTACGAGGGCCGGATCGCCGAGGGCGATGTGGGCGTCCTCACCCTCGCGATCCTCAAGGGTGCCATCTCCGGCGTCGTGAGCGAGCCGGTGTCGTTCGTGAACGCGCCGATCCTCGCGCGGGAGCGTGGCCTCGTCGTGAGCGAGACGAAGAGCTCGGTTCCCACCGACTACGTGAACCTCGTCTCCGTCCGCGGCGTGACGGACCGCGGTGAGGAGGTCTCGGTCGCGGGCACGCTCGGCGCGCGTGACGCGCAGCGCGTCCTGCGCGTGAACGGCTACGACATCGAGATGGCGCCCGCCACCCACATGGTCTTCATCGCCTACGAGGACCGCCCCGGTGTGATCGGCGCGGTCGGCACGATCCTGGGGGAGGCCGACGTGAACATCGCGACGATGGACGTCGGTCGGCCCTCGCGGGGTGGCACGGCGCTCATGGGGCTCACGCTCGACAGCCCCGTGGAACCGGCCGTCCTCGCGCGCGTCGTCGAGGCCGTCCAGGCCGCGGACGCCAGGGCCATCACGCTCGAGGACTGACCCGGCCGCCGCGCGGCCCCGACGACCGACGCTGCGATGTTGCATTCCTGCTATGTAGCAGGTATGCTACGCCCCATGGGACGCCGACCGCGGGAGGAGACCCCGGTGTACAGCCGACTCGCCGAGGCGCGGGCCGAGCTCGCCGACGCCGTCGGCGTCCATTATCAGACGATCGGCTACATCGAGCGGGGCGAGTACAACCCGAGCCTCTCGCTCGCACTCCATCTGGCGACGGCCCTCGATGCCGAGGTCACCGACCTGTTCTCGACGAAGCCCTTCCGCAGGAAGGGAGGAGGGGGAGAGCGATGAGCACCGACGGCAAGCGACGCTGGACATTCCTCTGGGGCCTCCGCGGCCAGAGGATCGGAGGTCGGGATGCCTTCGGCGTGGGGCTCGTCGGTGCCGCCCTCGACGAGCACGTCTCGGCCGCGAGGGCGGCGGAGCGGGTGCTCGGGCCGGCGCACGAGCAGCGATGGAGCTGGCTGATGCCGCGGCGGGCGCGGCGTCTGCTCGTGGTCGCGATGGTCGCCACGTGGGGGCTCGTGGTCGCCGCGGGGCTGACGCCCGCGCCGCTCGCCCCCGCGTTCGTGTTCTCGGCCGGGGCCTCCTTCCTCGTCCGGCAGGCGAGTCGACAGCTCACCGATCTCCCCGATCGGTACCTGGACGAGCGACAGATCGGCATCCGCAACGAGTCGTTCACGATCGCCTACAAGGTCCTCGCGGGTGCCCTCGCCATCGTGGTCGCCGGGACGGTCGGCTGGCTCTCCGCGGTCGACGCCGGTCGGGAGATCGCGCTGCCCGATCTGACCGTCGACGCGCGCCTCGCGGCGCTCTGGGTCTTCCTGTGGGGCGTGCAGTCGCTCCCCGCGGCGGTGCTGCTGTGGCGCGAACCCGACGCGGTCGAGTCGCAGGAACGCGCGGACGCGGGTGCCTGAGACGGCTATCCTGACGCCCCGCCGGGAGGAGGGTCGCGTGCCGATCACCGAGACCGAGAAGATCTGGATGAACGGCGAGCTCGTGCCGTGGGCCGACGCGAAGGTCCACGTCCTCTCCCACGCGCTCCACTACGGCAGCGGCGTCTTCGAGGGCATCCGCGCCTACGAGACCGAGCGCGGGCCTGCGGTGTGGCACCTCGACGAGCACCTCAAGCGCCTGCGCCGCTCCGCGAAGCTCTACCACATGGAGATCCCGTGGACCGACGCGCAGCTCGTCGACGCGGTCAAGACCCTGATCCGCGTGAACGGCGTTCGTTCCTGCTACATCCGTCCGCTCGCGTTCCGCGGCTACGGCGAGATCGGCGTGAACCCGTTGAAGTCGCCCGTGGACATGATGATCGCGGTGTGGCCGTGGGGCGCCTACCTCGGCGCCGAGGCGCTCGAGCGCGGCGTGCGCGTCAAGGTCTCCTCCTGGCGGCGGAACCCGCAGAACTCGCTCCCGTCCGCCGCGAAGGCCAGCGGGCAGTACATCAACGGCGTCCTCGCGAAGGTGGAGGCCGTCGTCGCGGGCTACGAGGAGGGCATCCTCCTGAACGAGGTCGGACTGATCACCGACGGCAGCGGCGAGAACGTCTTCGTCGTGCGCGACGGTGTCCTCACGACGCCGCCGATCGCCGCGGGGTGCCTCGACGGCATCACGCGGGCGAGCGTCATGACGCTCGCCCGCGACCTGGGCCACGAGGTGCGCGAGGCCGACCTCGTCCGCACCGACCTCTACAACGCCGACGAGGTCTTCTTCTCGGGCACGGCGGCCGAGATCACGCCGATCCGCGAGGTGGACGACCGAACCGTCGGTTCCGGCGGACGCGGTCCCGTGACGAAGGCGCTCCAGGACGCGTTCTTCGCGGCGACGAAGGGCGCGACCCCGCGCTACGCCGACTGGCTGACCTACGTCGACTGACGTGACGGAGACCCCCTACCGCCTCCCGGGTGCCGTCGTCCCCGAGCGTTACGACCTCGAGGTCGCGACCGACCTCGCCGCGCGCACCTTCACCGGGACCGTCGCGATCGCCCTGACCGTCCGCGAGGTCGTCCGCGAGGTCCTCCTCAACGCCGTCGAGCTCGACGTGCGCGAGGTGTCGGTTCGCGCCGGCGGCCGCGAGGTCGCCGTCCGCGAAGTGCGCTCCGAACCGGAGACCGAGCGCGTGCGCCTCGTGCTCGGCGAGGAACTCGTGCCGGGGGAGGCCACGGTGACCCTCGCGTTCGCGGGCGCCCTCAACCCGCGCCTCGTCGGCTACTACGCGTCGACCTACCGCGACGACGATGGGAACGAACACGTCGTCGCCTCCACCCACTTCGAGTCCACGGACGCGCGGCGCGCGTTCCCGTGCTTCGACGAACCGGAGATGAAGGCGGTCTTCGGCGTGTCGCTCGTGGTCGACGAGGGGCTGTTCGCGGTGTCCAACACCCGCGAGATCGGTCGCGAGGCGGCCGGGCCGGGGCGCATCCGGGTGCGGTTCGCCGACTCGATGAAGATGTCGACCTACCTCGTCGCGTACGTGGTCGGGCGCCTCGAGGCGACCGAGCCGATGGACGTGGACGGCGTGCCGCTGCGCATCGTGCACGTGCCGGGCAAGGGCCACCTCACGCGGTTCGGTCTCGACGCGGGCGCCGCGTCGCTCCGGTTCTTCAGCGACTACTACGGGATCGGTTACCCCGGGGACAAGCTCGACATGATCGCCCTGCCGGACTTCGCGATGGGCGCGATGGAGAACCTCGGGTGCATCACCTTCCGCGAGGCCCTGCTGCTCGTGGACCCGGAACGTGGGTCGCAGTCGGAGATCCAGGTCGTCGGCGAGGTCGTCGCGCACGAGATCGCCCATATGTGGTTCGGCGACCTCGTGACGATGCGCTGGTGGAACGGCATCTGGCTGAACGAGGCCTTCGCGTCCCTCATGGAGACGCTCGCGATGGATGCCTGGCGTCCGGACTGGGAACTCTGGAACCAGTTCTCCCGGTCCCGCTCGGTCGCGCTCGAGGTCGACGCCCTCGCGAGCACGCGGCCGATCGAGTACCCGGTCGAGTCGCCCGACGACTCGCAGGACATGTTCGACGTCCTCACCTACACGAAGGGCCAGTCAGTCCTGCGGATGCTCGAGCGCTACCTCGGCGACGGGTTCCGCGACGGCATCCGCGCCTACCTCGCGCGCCACGCGTACGGGAACACCGAGACGGTGGACCTCTGGAACGCGATCGGCGCCGCGAGCGGCGAGGACGTGGCCGCGATCATGGAACCCTGGATCTTCACCGGCGGCTACCCGATGCTCGACGCCCGCGAGGAGGGCGGCGACGTGCGCATCTCGTCCCGGCGGTTCCTCCTCGGCGAGGGCGCGACCGATGCCCCCTGGCAGGTCCCCTTCTTCGTTCGAGCCGGCGATCGCACGGACCGCGTGCTGCTCCCGCCCGGCGGCACGTCCCTCGTCGGCGCGGGGGGAGGCCCCGCGCTCGTGAACGCCGGTGGCCACGCATTCGTCCGCGTCCGCTACGACGCGGCGCTCCTCGCGCGGCTCACCTCCTCGCTCGCGGACCTCGCGCCGATCGAGCGCTACCAGGTCGTGGACGACACGTGGGCGACGGTCCTCGCCGGCGAGACCGCGGCGTCGACGTTCGTCGACCTCGCGCGTTCGTTCGCCGACGAGACCGACGTCGCCGTGTGGGGTGCGCTCCTCACGGGCCTCTCGTGGTGCGAGCGGATCCTCGAGGGGGAACCCCGCGCGCGCATGCGCGCGCTCGTGCGGCGCCTCGCCCGCCCGACGTTCGATCGCCTCGGTCTCGCGGCCGGGGCGGGCGAGGCGCCGCCCGTGCGGTCGCTCCGCGGGATGCTGCTCTCCGCCGTCGCCGTGCTCGGTGACGACCCGGAGGTCGCCGGCATGGCCCGCGAGGAGGAGGTGCGCTCGCGCCGCGGCGAGGGCGTCGATCCGGACGTCGCGGCCGCCTCGGTCGGCGTCGTCGCGGCGCGCGGCGGTGCCGCGGAGTTCGACGCCTACGTCGCGCGGGCCGCCGACGCGCCGACCCCCCAGGAGGCGCTCCGCTACACGTACTCGCTCGCGGACTTCCGGGACGAGGCCGTGTTCCGGCGGATGCTCGAGCACGTGGACTCCGGCGCGGTACGCATCCAGGAGCAGCCGTTCGTGCTGCGCATGGCGATGGCCAACCGCGAGCACGGCGGGATCGCGTGGGACTTCGTTCGCGAGCGCTGGGACGCCATCGCCGGGCGCGTGTCGCCACAGAACCTCGACCGCCTGGCCGAGGGGGTTCGGTTCCTCATCACGCCCGAACGGGAGCGCGAGGCGGCGGCGTTCTTCGCCGAGCACGACATCCCGCAGGCGCGCCTGCAGCTCCGTCAGGCGCTCGAGCGCCAGACGGTCGGCGTCCGGTTCCGCACGCGCTGCGCGGGCGAACTCGCCGAGCACCTCGCCCAGGTTTGACACGCCCCTAGGGCTTCCCTAGCGTCCGCCCGGTCCGGGTCCCGGAGGGAGTCGCCGCGGAGACGCAGGTCGAAGGCATCGAGGTCGCCACCGGTCACTGGATCGGCGGCCAGCGCGTCGCCGGCAGCGCCACGTTCGCGGACCGTTCCCCGATCGACGAGGCGGTCATCGCCGAGGTCGCGCGGGGTGGCGCCGCCGAGGTGGACGCCGCGGTCGCCGCGGCCCGGGCGGCGTTCCCGGCCTGGGCGGGCCTCGCCCCCACGCGTCGGGCGGAGATCCTCCACGCCGTCGGGGCCGCGATCGAGGCCAACGCCGACCGCCTCGCGGCGGTCGAGACCCGCGACAACGGGTCGCTGCTGCGGTCCATGCGCCGCAGCGTCATGCCCCGCGCCGGCCACAACTTCCACTTCTTCGCCGACCACCTCGCGGGCCTCGCGCACGAGCCCTTCGACACGCGCGGGCACGCGAACCGCGTGACGTGGGATCCGGCCGGCGTGGCGGCCGTCGTCACGCCGTGGAACGCGCCGCTCATGCTCGGCACGTGGCGCCTCGCGCCGGCGCTCGCCGCCGGCGACACGGTCGTCTACAAGCCGCCGGAATGGGCGCCGCTCACCGCCTCGCTGCTCGCCGACCTCGCGCGCGACGCGGGCCTGCCCGACGGGGTCCTCAACGTCGTGCAGGGGATCGGTGAGGAGGCCGGCGCTTCCCTTGTCGCGCACCCCGACGTCGATCGCATCGCCTTCACCGGCTCGGTGCCCACGGGGCGGCTCGTGAGCGGCGCGGCGG
The DNA here is from genome assembly GCA_046094605.1 of Actinomycetota bacterium. Classification (GTDB taxonomy): domain Bacteria; phylum Actinomycetota; class UBA4738; order UBA4738; family HRBIN12; genus JBJTIF01. The sequence goes on from JBJTHT010000027.1 coordinate 15,272, forward strand.
CGCGGAACCTCACGCCGGTCTCGCTCGAGCTCGGCGGGAAGTCGCCGTTCCTCGTCTTCGCCGACGCCGACGTCGAGGCGGCGGCGGCGCAGGCCGTGAACCAGTTCGACAACGCCGGGCAGGTCTGCCTCGCCGGGACGCGGCTCCTCGTCGAGACGTCGGTCGCGGAGCGGTTCCTCGAGGCGTTCCTCGCGAAGGCCGCCGCGATCCGCCAGGGCGACCCGCGGGAGGATGCGACCGACATCGGACCGCTGATCGCGCGCGAACACTTCGAACGGGTCGATGGCTTCGTGCGCCGCGCGATCGCGGCGGGCGCGCGCCCCGTGCTCGGGGGCGGACCGAACGACGACCTCGGCGGTCTGTACTACCGTCCGACGCTGTTCGTGGACGTGCCGGACGGGGCGGAGGTCCTCCGCGAGGAGGTCTTCGGGCCGGTCCTCACGCTCCAGACCTTCGCGGACGAGGAACAGGCGGTGGCGATGGCCAACGACACGCACTTCGGGCTGGCCGCGATCGTCTACACGGGCGAGGAGGCGCGCGGCGAGCGCGTCGGCGCGCGCCTCGTCGCCGGCACCGTCTGGGTCAACTGCTTCTTCGTGCGGGATCTGCGCGCGCCCTTCGGGGGTTCCCGCGATTCCGGCATCGGCCGCGAGGGCGGCACCTGGAGCTTCGACTTCTACGCCGACGTCAAGAACGTCGTCACCGCACCGACAGGAGGGAACTGACATGGGAGAGATCGTCGGGGCCGGGCTCGTCGCCCACGTGCCCACCATCATGCTGCCGGAGCAGGTCCGGCTCGAGATCAACGACGGCAAGGAGATCACGCTCGTCCCGGGGCTGCGACGGATGCGTACCGAGGTGCTCGACCGGCTGCAGCCCGACACCGTCATCGTGCTCGACACCCACTGGGAGTCCACGTTCGAGCACATCGTCACGGCGCAGGAACGCCGGTCGGGGAAGTTCACCTCGCACGAGTTGCCGCGGGGCATGAGCGCGATCCCGTACGACATGCCGGGCGACCCGGAACTCGCCCGCGCGATCGCGAAGGAGGCCGAGGGTCGCGACGACACCTGGATCCTCGCGTGCGACGACCCCTACCTGCCGATCTTCTACGGCACGGTGAACGTCTGGTCGTACCTGGGCAAGGGCGAGCGCTGGATGAGCGTCGCGATCAACCAGTGCTGCACGACGGAGGACTTCCTCCTCCTCGGCGACCTGATCGGCAGGGCCGTCGCGAAGACCGACCGGCGCGTCGTGATCCTCGCATCGGGCGGCATGACGCACCGGTTCTTCTCGTTCCGGGAACTGCGCGACCGCGAGTCCTCCGACGTGAAGAACATCATCAGCTCGGAATCGCTCGAGGCCGACCGGAAGGTGCTCGGCATGTTCGAGCGGGGCGATCACCGCGCGGTCCTCGACTGGATGCCGGAGTACCGGAAGTTCGGCCCGGAGGGGAAGTTCGGGCACTACCTGATCATGCTGGGCGCCCTCGGGGGCGCGGCTTGCACGGCCACGGGCGAGCGCTTCTCGGAGTACGAGGCCTCGGTCGGGACCGGGCAGGTGCACGTCTGGTTCGAACGCCCCGCGGGCGGCTGGGCGGCGTAGGCCGGGAGACCGGCTCGGACGGAAGGGGACGGAGATGGCAGCGGACGAGCAGTACGAACGGCTGGGTGCGAAGCGACTGTCGCTCGTGGACGTCGTCGCGCAGTCGGTCGGGTTCATGGGGCCGGTCTTCTCGGCCGCGTTCCTCATCCCGCTGATCGCGGGTCTGAACGCGACGGGCAACGGCGCGGGCCTCGCGACACCGTTCGCCGTGATCCTCGCGGCGATCGGCACCTTCGCGATGGGGTGGATCGTGGCCGAGTACGCGAAGCGGATCCATGCCGCGGGCTCGCTCTACGATTACGTCACGAACGGCCTGGGTGCGCGGTCCGGCGCGATCGCCGGATGGCTCTACTACGGGGCGACGACCGTACTGTCCTCGGCGATCGCGGTGCTGATCGGCGGGCTCATCGCGGACACGTTGGCGGCGGAGTTCGGGTTCACGGGGATCCCGTACTGGGTGTGGAACCTCGCGTTCGTCGGCCTCGTGGCCTACGTCCTGTGGGCGGGGGTGCAGATCTCGACCCGGGTCCAGCTCGCCCTGTCCCTCGTGTCGGCGGGCGTCGTCCTGCTCTTCTTCGTCGACGTCATCCTGCACGCGCCGACGCAGGACCTGTCGGTGTTCACGCCCGCCGCGGCCGACCAGGGCTGGGGCGGCATCCTCTTCGGCGTCCTCTACGGCGTGCTGATCTTCGTCGGGTTCGAGACCGCCGCGAACCTGGCCGAAGAGACGGCGGAACCGAAGCGGTCGATCCCCCGCGCGATCCTCACGAGCGTCGTCATCGTGTCGGGCTTCTACCTGATCGCGGCCTACGCGCAGGTGGCCGGGTTCGGCTTCGACCTGAACACGCTCCTCGGCGAGGCTGCGGCGGCGCCGCTCTTCGCGCTCGGGTCGCCCGCGGAGGTCGGGGGCTACGGGTCCTCGACGATCCTGCGGCTCCTCGAACTCGTCGTGGTCCTCGACATCGCCGCCGTGGGCGTCGGTGCGGCGACGGCCTCGAGCCGCGGCATCTTCGCCCTCGCGCGCGACCGTCGCATCCCGGCGTTCTTCGCGAAGGTCTCGCCGACCCACGGCGGGCCCACGGGCGCCATCGCGTTCGTGTCCGGGTGGAGCCTGTTCGTCGTCCTGTGGGAGTACGTGGGTCCCGGGGTCGCGCCGCTCGACGGCTACTTCCCGATGTTCGCGTGGCTCTCGACGTTCGGCGGGTTCTCGCTCACCGCCGTGTACTTCCTCCTGTGCTTCGGGGCGGTGCGCGGCCTGAAGGACCTCGGCGGGAAGGCGATGCTCGCCGCCGCCGTCGGCATGATCGTGTCGGGTGGCGCCGTCTTCGGCGGCGTCTACAAGCAGGTGCATCCCTTCGACAAGATCTGGATGACCGCGGCCGTGTGGACGGGCCTCGGGATCGTCGTGACGTCGATCCTGCACGGCCGTCGCCGCGCCGCCGAGGTGCTGTCCGACCTCACCGACTGACGGTCGCGGGGCTCGGGAGGGGTACCATGCCGCGCATGGCCCCGCCCGAGCCGCGACCGCTCCGGCTCGACGCCTCGCGCAGCGATGCGCTCCAGCGCGCGTCGAAACTGATCGAACAGGCGTGGGCGTCCTTCGACCACGCGCGACCGGAGGAACCGCCGCTCGACGATCGCGTCCGGAGCCTGCTCGCCGCGGACCTCCCCGAAGCCGCGGCCGGGACCGACGAGGTGCTCGACGACGCCGCGCGGATCCTCGACGAGAGCATCGCGCAACCGCGGCCGCGCTACTTCGCGTTCATCGGGTCCTCCGGGCTCGAGATCGGCGTGATCGGCGACGCGATCGCAGCCGCCTACGACGTGAACCTCGCGGTGGATGCGCGCGCCGCCACGCTGATCGAGCGTCAGGCCGTGCGCTGGGCCGCGGCGTTCGTCGGGTACCCGACCGACGCCGCGGGGGCGTTCACGAGCGGCGGCACGGTGAGCAACACCACCGCCCTCGCCGCGGCGCGCGAGCGGGCCCTGCCCGGTTCGCGGCGCGACGGTCTCGGCGATGCGCGGGCGGCGGTCTACTGCTCGCGCGACGCCCACTACTCGGTCACCCGCGCGGTCGAGATGCTCGGGTTCGGCACGCGCAACCTGCGCGCGATCGAGATCGACGAGCGCCGGCGGATGCGCCCCGATGCGCTCGAGGACGCGATCCGTCGCGACCGTGCGGCGGGGATCGTCCCGGTCGCGGTCGTGGCGACCGCCGGGACGACCGCGACCGGCGCGATCGACCCGATCGACGACGTGGCGCGCATCTGCGCGGACCACGGCGTCTGGCTGCACGTGGACGGCGCGTACGGGCTCCCCGCGGCGTCCGTGCGCCCGGACCTGTTCCGGGGCATCGAGCGCGCCGACTCGCTGTCCGTGGACGCCCACAAGTGGCTCTACCTCCCGAAGGCCTGCGGCATCGTCCTGGTGCGCCGCGCCGGGGACCTGCGCGCGGCGTTCTCGCACCACGAGGGCTACCTGCACCAGGACGATCGCGGCGAGGCGGTCGACATGACGCTCGAGTACTCGCGGCCCTTCCGGGCGCTCAAGTTCTGGCTCGCGTTCCGGGCGCACGGCGCGGCGCAGTTCCGCGCGGCGATCGAGCGGAACCTCGCCGAGGCCGCGCTCCTCGCCCGCGAGGTGCGCGCCCACGACGACCTCGAGCTCCTCGAGGAACCGCAGCTCTCCGTGGTGCCGTTCCGCCACCTGCCGGCGAACGGCGACGTGGACGAGCACAACCGGGATCTGGCACGGCGCATCCTCGCGGACGGTCGGGTCTACGTGGCGTCCGCGACGATCGACGGGGCCGTGTACCAGCGGCCGTGCTTCGTGAACTTCCGCACCACCGACGAGGACGTCCTCGCCCTCGTGGATGTGGCGCGCGACCTCGGTCGCCGCTAGGGCGCGCCGGGGAGGACTCGAACCTCCGACCCGCTGCTTAGAAGGCAGCTGCTCTGTCCACCTGAGCTACCGGCGCGTCCCCCGATTGTAGGGGCGACCGACGCCGGGACCGCCCGTCGGGGAACCCCGCTAGCATCCGGGCCGTGGGCGACATCGGTTCCCTGATCGGCGGGCGTCCGACGAGCGACGCGCCCGGTGGCCGCGTGGAGATCCGCAACCCGGCGG
>JBJTHT010000028.1:0-5384 GCA_046094605.1 Actinomycetota bacterium
GGTCGGCGCCGTCCCCGTCGACCTCGACGGGGACGGCGCAGACCTCGCCGTGGGCTGCACGTACAAGTACCTGAACTCCGGACCCGGCGGACCCGCGTTCCTCTACGTGCGCGAGGGCCTGCAGGAGTCGCTCGACCAACCGCTCTGGGGCTGGATGGGGCAGCGCGATCAGTTCGAGATGGGGCCGACGTACGTGCCCGCGCCGGGCATCCGGCGGTTCCTCGTCGGGACGCCGCCGATGCTCGGGGTCGCGGCCGCCGAGGAGGGCATCCGCCTCGCCGCGGAAGCCGGCATCCACCGCCTGCGGGCGAAGGGGATGGCGCTCACGTCGTTCCTCGTGGACCTCGCCGACGCGTGGCTCGAGCCGCTCGGCTTCTCGCTCGCGTCGCCGCGCGACCCCGCGCGGCGCGGGTCGCACGTCGGCCTGCGACACGACGATGCGTGGCGCGTCTGCCGCGGCGCGATCGAGCGTGCGCGGGTCGTGCCGGACTTCCGGACGCCCGACGTCGTGCGCTTCGGTCCCGCGCCGCTCTACACGCGCTTCACGGAGGTCTGGGACGCGATGGACCGCGTCCGCGACCTCGTGGCGTCGGGTGCGCTCGAGACGGTCGCGCCCGACCGCGCGAAGGTGACGTGATGGCGACCTGGACCTACCTCGACGGCGCCGGCACGGCGGTGGGCGCCTCCGAGTCGTTCCCCGGTCGCGCCGAGGCGGAGGCGTGGCTCACGGACCACTGGCCGGAACTCCTCGCCGACGGCGTCCTCGAGGTCGCGCTCGTCGACGACGGCGCCGAGGTCTACCGGATGCTGCTCACGCCCGAGGCCTGAGCCGGGCGTCCGCCGACGTCGGTCAGCCGAGGAACCGCGTCGGGTCCTCGAGGAAGTCGTCGAGGCATCCCTTCGCGCAGAAGGCGTAGGTCTGGCCACCGAACTCCGTGCGCCACTGCGCCGTGTCGGGGTCGACCTCCATGCCGCAGACCGGATCGATCTCCATCGCGCCTCCTACAGGTACTGGCCGGGCTGCCGCTCGGCCGATTCCGGGGCCGCCGTCACGGCCTGGACGTCGCGCTCGCGCAGCAGGAGGTGATCCTCCCCGCCGAGCTCGATCTCCAGTCCCGCCTGGGGGAGGAACAGCACGGAGTCCCCGATGCGCACGCCGCGCACATCGGGCCCGACGAGCACGGCCTCGGACCACACGCAGCGCTTGGGCCCGGGCTGCGCCGTCGCGGGGATGAGCAACCCCGCGCGGGAGGTGCGTTCCCCCGCGTCCGGGTGGCGCACGACGATGCGGTCGCCGGTCAGCTTCACGCCGGCGAGGTCGTGCGACTCGCGCTTCCTCGCCCGGGGCTTGGCCGCTTCCGCCATGCCCGGATTGTACGGGCGTGGCGGAAGCGGCCTTCCCGATAGGATGCGGCACCGTGAAGGCCTCCGACCTCGTCGACGAGGCGATCCGCATCCTCAAGCGGTCGCCGGCGATCGACCACTGGCAGAAGGACCGCGAGGAGATCGAGTCCGAGGAGCTCCTCGAGTTCGCCCTGCGCTCCGACGAGTACGACCCCGACGAGGAGGTCGGCCGGGCGGACGCGGCGCGGTTCCGCGGCTACATCGCGCGGCGCGCCAAGGGCGAACCGACGCAGCTCATCAAGGGGTTCTCGGAGTTCCGCGGTCTCGAGCTCGTCGCTGCGCCCGGCGTCTTCGTGCCGCGCGACTCGAGCGAGTTCCTCGCGGAACAGGTGATCGCGAAGCTCCGCCGTCGCGAGAAGCCGATCTTCGTGGAACTCGCGTGCGGGGCCGGCGCGGTGTCGCTCGCGGTTCGCAACGAGACGTGGGGGACGCGCGTCTACGGTTCCGACATCGCCGCGGACGCGGTGCGCGCCGCCCGCAGGAGCGCGCGGAACCTCCGCCTGCGCGCGACGTTCGTGCAGGGCGACCTCTACGGCGGTCTCCCGCGCGCGATCCGCGGGAAGGTCGACGTGATCGCGATGCATCCGCCCTACGTCGCCCGCGGTGAGGTGCGCGAGCTCCCCGCCGAGATCCGCCGCTACGAGCCGGCGCACACGCTCACGGACCGGAGCGTCGACGGCCTCGGGCTGCTCACGCGCGCCGTGGCGGGGGCGCACGAGTGGCTCAAGCCGCGCGGGTGGTTCCTCGTCGAGGTGAGCCCCGATCGCGCCCGCGCCGTGGCGTCGGTCATGCGCCAGGGCGGCCTGCGCGACGTCGTGAGCACCAAGGGCGGCGACCTGAAGATCACGCGCGTCGTCTGCGGTCGCCGCTGATGGCCGAGGTCCGCCCCTACGGTTCCTGGCGTTCCCCGATCGACGCGGCGCTCCTCACCGGTGGCAAGCGCGGGTTCGGCCTGCCGCGGATCGACGGCGCCGACGTCTACTACACCGAGTCGCGACCGGCCGAGGGCGGCCGCGTCACGCTCATGCGCCGATCGCCCGGTCGCGCGGCCGAGGAGGTCGTCGCGCCGAGCGTGAACGCGCGCACCTCCGTCCACGAGTACGGGGGCGGCGCGTACGTCGTGCGCGACGGGGTCGTGGTCCACGCGTCGTTCGACGACCAGCGCCTGTACCGCGTCGAGCGCGGCGCCGCGGCCGTCGCGATCACGCCGGAGCCGCCGGCGCCGCGCTCGCACCGCTACGCCGACGGCGCGTTCTCCCGCGACGGCCGGTGGATGGTCTGGGTGCGCGAGCGCCACGATGCCGACGGCGTCGTGAACGAGCTCGTCCGGGTCACGGTGGACGGGTCCGCGCCGCCCGTGGCGATCGCGTCGGGCCGCGACTTCTACTCGACGCCGCGGTTCTCGCCGGACGGGTCCCGCCTCGCGTTCCTCGCGTGGGACCAACCCAACATGCCCTGGGACGGAACGGACCTCCTCGTCGCCGACGTCCTGCCGGACGGTTCCCTCGGTCAACCGCGCCACGTCGCCGGCGGTCCCGACGAGTCGATCTTCCAGCCCGCGTGGAGCCCCGACGGCGTCCTGCACTTCGTCTCGGACCGCACGGGCTGGTGGAACCTCCACCGCGACGAGCCGGGCGGCGCGCGGAATCTCGCGCCCCGCGCCGAGGAGTTCGGGACGCCGCAGTGGCTGTTCGCGTACTCCACGTACGGGTTCCTGGACGACGGGCGGATCGTCTGTCGTCGCGAGACCGCGGACGGCGAGCGTGTGGGCGTGCTCGACCCGACGACGGGGGAACTGATCGACCTGGACCTCCCGTTCGAGGTGGTCGGGCCCTTCGTCGCCACGCAGGATGCGCGCGTGGCGCTCGTCGTGGGTGGGCCGCACCGACCGCCCACGGTCGTCGCGCTGGACCTGCGCGCGGCCGACGTCGAGATCGTCGCGGAGGGGGACCGGCTCCCGATCGACGTCGCCTACCTCTCGACGCCGCGGCCGATCGCGTTCCCGACGGAGGGCGGTGCGACCGCCTACGCCTACTTCTATCCGCCGACGAACCCCGACTTCACGGCGCCCGCGGGGGAACTGCCGCCGCTCCTCGTCCTCTCGCACGGCGGTCCGACCGCGGCGACCGACGTGGAGTTCGACCTCGACAAGCAGTTCTTCACGAGCCGCGGCTTCGCCGTGGTGGACGTGAACTACGGCGGGAGCACCGGCTACGGCCGCGACTACCGCCGTCGGCTGAACGGGATGTGGGGCGTCGTGGACACGCAGGACTGCGCGAACGCCGCGCGGTTCCTCACGGACCAGGGCCTCGTGGATCCCGCGCGGGTCGTGGCGAGCGGCGGGAGCGCCGGCGGCTGGACGACGCTCTGCCTGCTCGCGTTCACCGACGTGTGCGCGGCGGGGACCAGCTACTACGGCGTCGCGGACCTGCTGCCGTTCGTGGACGACACGCACAAGTTCGAGGCGCGCTACTTCGACAGCCTCGTCGGCCCGTGGCCGGCGTCGCGTCCGCTCTACGAGGAACGCTCACCGCTGCGCCACGCCGAGCGCCTCTCCCGGCCGATGCTCGTGCTGCAGGGGCTCGACGACCGCGTCGTCCCGCCCGCGCAGTCGGAACTGCTCGTCGCGGCGCTCGCGGCCAAGGGGATCCCGCACGCCTACATCGCGTACGAGGGCGAGGGGCACGGGTTCCGCAAGGCGGAGAACATCGTGCGATCCCTCGAATCGGAACTGTCGTTCTACGCCCAGGTGCTCGGGTTCCCGCACCCGGAGGGCGTGCCGGTCCTGCCGCTCGTGGAGCGCTAGCCGCCGATCGAGGACATGCTGCGGTCGGGCTGCACGAAGTCCGGGTGGTTGATCCGGTGTCCCGACCACTTCGCCGCCACGTTGGCGACGATGCGCTCCGCGAGCTCCGCGTCCGAGGCGCCGTCGCGCATGGGACCGCGCAGGTCCGACTCCTCGAGCGCGAACAGGCAGGCGCGCACCTGGCCCTCGGCCGTGAGGCGCACGCGGTTGCAGTCGTCGCAGAAGGGCTCCGTGACCGAGGAGATGACGCCGACGCCGCCGGGGGCGCCGTCGGCGAAGGTGTAGGAGGTCGCCGGCTCGTTGTCGGGGCCGACGGCGCGCAGGGGGAACGCCGCGTCGATCGCCGCGAGGATCCGCGCCGAGGCGACGACCTTGTCGCGCTCCCACGCGTGCTGGGCGTCGAGCGGCATGTACTCGATGAAGCGCACCGCGTAGCCCGTCTCGCGCGACCAGCGCGCGAAGTCGACGACTTCGTCCTCGTTCGTCCCGCCGATGACGACGCAGTTGATCTTGATCGGGGTGAGCCCCGCGGCCTCCGCGGCCTTCAGGCCCGCGAACACCTGCGCAAGCGCGTCGCGGCGGGTCATCTCCTCGAACCGATGGCGCAGTAGCGAGTCGCACGAGACCGTGACGCGGTCGAGTCCCGCGGCGGCGAGCGGCGCGGCGAGACGGTCGAGCAGCACGCCGTTCGTCGTCATGGAGATGTCGAGGTCGGGACCGGCCTCGCGGAACATCCGCATGAGCACGGGCAGGTCCGCGCGGACGGTCGGTTCCCCGCCGGTCACCTTGAGCGAGCGGACGCCGAGCGAGACGAAGATGCGCAGCAGGCGGGCGAGTTCCTCGAAGGTGAGGAGGTCGTGCTTGGGGAGCCAGTCGAGGCCCTCCGCGGGCATGCAGTAGGTGCAGCGGAAGTTGCACCGGTCGGTGACGGAGATCCGGAGATCGTCCGCGACCCGACCGAAGGAATCGACGAGCCGCCGCGGGGCCTCGGCCATGGGACCGAGAGCCTACCCGGAGCGGCCGGTCTCCCCCTCGACGAGCCGTCGAACCTCCGCGAGCACGCGCGCCAGGGCGACGTGCCGCGTCGCCGGCGCGGGAGGGCGCCCGACGGGGATGGCCCCGCGGGGGGCGGAGTGCGGGGTCACGCGTCGCTCGGAGCCGTGCGCCACGGCCC
>JBJTHT010000029.1:0-4418 GCA_046094605.1 Actinomycetota bacterium
GGACCAGACCGATCTTCCGACGGTTCCCGTGGGAGAGGTCGCGGATGCGCTTCGTGAGGTCGAGGTCGAACCGACGCGCGAGCTCGTCCGTGCGCCGCGCGGGCGCGCCGTCGCGCAGCCGCTCGATCATCCGCAGGAACGACTCGCCCGTCATGCGCTCGTAGAGCGCGAGTTCCCCGGGGAGGTAGCCGGTGCGTGCGTGCACCGCGCGGGCGTCGCTGCGGGGATCCAGACCGAGCACCCGGATCGTCCCGCCGGTCGGGCGCAGGAAGTCGAGCATGAGGCGGATCGTCGTGGTCTTGCCGGCGCCGTTGGGCCCGAGGAACCCGAACACCTCGCCGCGGCGTGCCTCGAAGGAGAGGCCCTCGACGCCGCGCGAGGACCCGTAGAACTTGGTCAGGCCCTGGGCGACGACGGCGGCGTCCACGGAGCCACCCTCCCAGCCGCGGCGCCGTTCCGACCAGTGCCGGACGGCCCGCGGTCGGCGGGACGCCCCGACGAACGCGGGCTCAGCCCCGGTCGCGTTCCGCGAGGACGACGGCGATCTCGGAACCGGCGCGCGCGAGCCGCTCGATCTGTTCCGGGCCGTAGACGAACGACGCCTGCGGGTCCCAGTCCCCCGCCGCCGGCGACATCTCCTCGACCATGCTGTCGGTCACGACCGCGATGGCGCCGCCGCGCATGCCCCACTGTCGCGCGAGCACGAAGATGACGCTCGCCTCCATCTCCACGCCGAGCACCCCGCGCCGGGCGATGTCCTCGTAGCGCTCGGCCCAGGTGGACTGCACGACGCCGCCGGCCGACCCGCCCGGCCGCGGCGGATAGAAGAGGTCGGTCGAGTGGGTCGTCCCCACGTGGAAGGGAACCCCGACCCGTCCCGCGGCCTCGACGGCGGCGGACACGACCTCGTGGTGCGCCGCCGCGGGGAACTCGATCGGCGCGTAGAGGCGCGACGCGCCGTCGAAGCGCTCGGCGGCGTCGAAGATCGCGAGGTCGCCGAGCGCGACGTCGTGGCGGAACGTCCCGCAGGTCCCGATCCGCACGAACGTCCGCGCGCCAACGCGCGCGAGTTCCTCGACCGCGATCGCGGTGGATGGCGCCCCGATCCCCGTCGAGGTGCACGAGATCGGCACGCCGCGGTAGGTCCCGGTGTAGGTCACGTACTCGCGGTTGTGCGCGACCTCGCGCGCCTCGTCCCACGTCGCCGCGACGAGCGGCACGCGCCCGGGATCGCCAGGCAGCAGCACGAACGGCGCGACGTCCCCGTCGTCGACCTTGAGGTGGTACTGGAGGGCCACGGCTCCTTATACCGCCTCGACGAGCGCCGTGACGATGTGCTCCTCGAGGAACCCGAGGAACAGGTAGACCGCGAACGCCCCCATCTTCCCCTCGTCCTCGGCGAAGTCCTCCGACGTGCTCTCCTCCGAGACGGCGAGGCGCACTCCGAGGATCAGTCGCACGTCGTTGATCGCGGCGAGCCACGCCTCCATCTGCGCCTGCGTGAGGCGTTCCTCGTCGATCGTGTCCTCCATCGTCGCGAGCGCCGCCAGGCGCTGGCGCAGGAGGTCGTCGCGCACCATGCGGTCGAACTCCTCGGTGAGCGCGGCGTCGTCCATGAACGCCGACGGGAACAACCGACGCAACGCCGGGTCGTCGCGGTCGTCGTCGGACAGGAGCGCGCGCACGAGGGAGGGCAGGCCGCGCAGGAGGTCGCGTTCCTTCTCGCCGAGGCGGATGCGGTAGTCCCCCCGGCGCATGCGTTCGATCGGCGCCTTGGCCATCAGCGGTCCTGCTGCATCGTCGCCCAGAGCCCGTGCGCGTGGAGCCGCGCCACGTCGAGTTCGCACTTCTCCTTCGCGCCCGACGACACCACCGCGCGACCGAGCGTGTGCACGTCCATCATGAGCTTCTCGGCGTGCGCGCGCGGATACCCGAAGAGCTTCTGGAACACGTACGTGACGTAGGACATCAGGTTCACGGGGTCGTTCCAAACGATGACGATCCAGGGGACGTCATCCGTGACGTCCAGCCGCGTCTCCGGTTCCCGGACGTCGACGGGGAAGGTGGTCGGCACGCGGGTCACGATACGCCCGACCGCCGCTCGGATCGCGGTGTTCGCGCCCCGCGCGGGACGGGTCTATGGTCGCGCCAGCCGCCCGCCGGGCGGCAGGGGAAAGGGGGAAGGGTATGGACCCACACGGTCCGACCCACGAGGCGGACGCAGCGCATCTCGCGTCCTTCGGCTACCGCCAGGAACTCCGGCGGGTGCTGGGGCTGTTCGAGAACTTCGCGGTCGCGTTCGCGTACCTCTCGCCGGTCGTCGGCATCTACTCGCTGTTCGTCCTCGGGTTCGGCACGGCCGGCCCGCGCTACCTCTGGCTCATGCCGGTGGTGGTGCTCGGACAGCTGTTCGTCGCGCTCGTGTTCGCGGAACTCGGGAGCAACTTCCCGATCGCGGGAGCGCTGTTCCAGTGGGCGAAGAACCTGCGCGGTCCCGGCTACGGCTGGTGGGTGGGCTGGTTCTACGGCTGGGCGCTCATCATCACCGTCGCCTCGGTCGCCACGGGGGTCGTCGGCTACGCCTGCGCCGCGCTGAACGATCTGTTCGGCACGGCGTTCGACGCGACGAACCCGAACACGATCCTGGGCTTCACGCTCGTGATGATCGGCCTGCAGACGCTGTTCAACCTGCTCGGGGTGCGCCTCGTCGGGCTCATCTCGCGCTACGGCGTCTACGTCGAGATCCTCGGCACGTTCGGCATCGCGATCGTGCTCGCGATCTCGGGGTTCCACCACGGGTTCGGCTACCTGTTCGAGTCCGGCGGCTTCGAGTCGGTCGCGAACAACCCGCTCGGCGTGGACTTCGGTGGGAACTGGCTCACGGGCGCAGCGTTCGTGGCGGTCCTCGCCCACGTCTACATCTTCTACGGGTTCGAGTCGGCCGGTGACGTGGCGGAGGAGGTCGTGGACGCGGGGAACAAGGTGCCGCGCGCCATCATCCGCACGATCCTGATCGGCGGCCTCACGAGCTTCGTGCTCGTCGCGGCGCTGATCCTCTCGATCCCGCAGGGACAGGAGGCGCTCGCCGGGTCCTTCGCCGGCGGCGTGCCCTTCATCCTCACGGACATGCCGGCGATCCTGCAGAAGATCGCGCTCCTCATCGTGATCTTCTGCTTCTTCAGCTGCGGAACCGCGATCCAGGCGGCCGCGGCGCGGCTCACCTACTCGTACGCGCGCGACGGCGGGCTCCCCGCGAGCGCGTGGCTGAGCAAGGTGAGCGAGAAGCACGGGACGCCGTCGAACGCCCTCTGGGTGGCGGCGGTCATCCCGACGCTCTTCTCGCTGCTCGTCCGGTTCACGCCGACGGAGGACGTGAAGATCCTGTTCTTCACGTACCCGGCGAACGTGAACGCCCTGTTCATCCTCGTCTCGTTCGGCGTCTCGGGCATCTACCTGTCGTTCCAGATGGTCGTCTGGGCGGCGCTCCGGGCGCGGATGAAGGGGTGGACGCCGAAGGGCAAGTGGACGATGGGCAAGTGGGGGATGCCGGTGACCGTGCTCGCCCTCATCTGGGGCGTCGGGATGCTCCTGAACATCGTCTGGCCGTCCGGGCTCACGAGCCCGCGCGGCGCGCTCTTCAACTTCGACTGGATGACGATCGGCGTCATGCTCCTGATCGCCATCATCGGCGGGATCTACTACGTGGCATCCAAGCCCGCGGAGCGGATCGCGCAGCGGATGAAGAACTAGCTCGGGAACGGCAGGTGGACGGGCCCGCCGGCCTCGTGCCGGCGGGCCCGTCCCGTTCCATCCAGCAGCGTCACGGCCCCGTCGCCGAGGACGCGCCACGCATCCGCCTCGAACACCGCGGCCGTGCGTTCGCCGATGCCCACGAGCACCGCGTCGTCGGGGAGCCCGTCGAGACCGGCGCCCTGCCACGACGCGCCGAAGGTGTCGAGGTGCGGGATCACCGCGACACCCGGCACGAGCCCGAGACCCGGCGTCGCCGCGCGACCGCGACCGCCGGGCAGCAGCACGTGCGCCGCGAGCCCCATCGCGCCCGCCGACGACCCGCCGAGCGCCGCGCCGGCGCGCCCGGCCGCCTCGATCGCGTCCCACGTCTCGGTCCCGCGGAGCGTCTCGAGCAGGAATCCGGGGTCGCCGCCCACCAGGTAGAAGAAGGAACCGGACGACGCGCGGTCGGCGATCGCCGCCGACCGCGCGTCGTCCCGCGAGCGCACCGGCAGTTCCTCGACCGCGAGGCCGAGCTCGGCGAACCACGCAACGGCATTGCGCACCGCGAGGTCCGGACGGTGCCGCGCCGCGGCGGTCGCGAGCACGAACGCGGGACCGCCGCGCGCGATCGCCGCGTCGGCGAGCACACGGTCCTGCGGCTCGTTCCCCCGACGCAGTTCGTC
>JBJTHT010000030.1:0-6588 GCA_046094605.1 Actinomycetota bacterium
GTGCTCATCGAGCGCCTCGGGACGTACGGGCTCGAGCGGGCCGACCTCGTCGGCCTCGCCGAGCGGATCCTGCTGCTGAACGCGGTCCGGGACGCCCTCGCCGAGGAACGCATCCCCGAGGCGGACCTCCGTGCGCTCTACGCGTCGTCGATCGCCGACTTCACGTCGATCCACGCCAAGCACATCCTCGTGGAGGCCAGGGCGACCGCCGAGCGCATCGCCGCCGAGGCGACGCCGGAGACCTTCGGCGACCTCGCGGCCGAGTACTCGATCGACCCGGGGTCCAAGGACGTGGGCGGCGACCTCGGGTCGGTCCCGCAGTCGAGCTTCGATCCCGACTTCGCCGCGGGTGCGCTCGCGCTCGAACCCGGCGAGATCAGCGGCCCCGTGCGCTCGCAGTACGGCTGGCACGTGATCCTCCTCGTCTCCGTGGACGTCACGCCGTTCGACGAGGCGGAACCGCAGCTCCGCCAACAGGGGGCGACGCAGGTCTACGTCGACTGGTTCCGCGACGCGCTCGCATCCGCCGAGATCGTCGTGGACCCGCGCATCGGACGGCTCGACGTGACGACGGGCGAGGTGGTGCCGATCCGAAGCACCGCGTCCGATCTCCCGACCCGCAGCGAACCGATCTCCGTCCCGACGGAGGCGCCGCAGCCGTGACCTCCGGGGGCGAGCTCGACGCCGTCCCCCGCGGTCCCGTCCCGTCGTCGGCGGGCGGCGACCGGCTTCTCGATCTCGTCCGCGTGATGGCGCGTCTGCGCGGTCCCGACGGGTGCCCGTGGGACCGGGAACAGACCCACGCTTCGCTCGCACGGCACCTGCTCGAGGAGACCCACGAGACGCTCGAGGCGATCGACGCGGGCGATCCGGAACGCCTCCGCGACGAGCTCGGCGACGTCCTGCTGCAGGTCGTGTTCCACGCGCAGATGGCCGCCGACGACGGTGTCTTCGACGTGGACGGCGTCGCGGAGGGCATCGTGCGCAAACTGGTCCGCCGTCACCCGCACGTCTTCGGCGATGCGACCGTCTCGGGCGCTGACGAGGTGCTCGCGAACTGGGAGAAGATCAAGGAGGAGGAACGCGGCCGCGCGCGCGTCGACGACGCGATCCCCGCGTCGCTCCCCGCGCTCGCGCGCGCGGCCAAGGTCCAGCGGCGGGCCGCCGATGCCCTGCGCGAGGCGCTCGGTTCCCTCGAGACGGCCGGCGACGACGCCGCGGCGATCGAGGCGCGCCTCGGCGACCTCCTCTTCGCGGCGGTCGCCGTCGCGCGCGCCCACGGCATCGACGCCGACCAGGCATTGCGCCGCACGACCGCCGACTTCGCCGACCGCTTCGAACGCGAGCGCGACGCGCGCTGACCCTCCCGCCGCGTGTGACCCCGGTTCGCGCCGGGTAGGCGAGCGGCACACGATCAGGGAGGTGGCACATGACCACGATGGAGAGGCCGTCCGGCCACAACCTCGTGTTCTGGGGCGCCGTGCTGACCGGGGTGGTGTGGGGGCTTGGATCGCTCGTGCTCCTCGCGTCGCTCTGTCTCACGCTCGCCAACGTCACGGAGACGGCGACGATCGCCGACAACATCCAGTGGTACCTGGCCGGTTCGTCGATGGTGGCCATGCTCATCGGCGGCTTCGCCGCCGGGTGGGCGTCGGCCGCGCGCGGTGGACGGCCCGGATGGATGCACGGCGCGACGACCTGGGGCGCGATGATGATCGCGTCGGTGGTCGTCGGGCTCCCGCCGGTCCTCGGCGGCGCGTCGTTCTCCAACGCCTACGGTGCGATCGGTGGGCTCGGTTCCTCCGCGCTCCTGCGCATCGGCGATTCGGGTCTCGACTGGGCCGGCTTCACGGCCGGCGCCGCGGGGCTCGTCCTCGCGACGATCGCGGGCGCCTACGGCGGCCGCGTCTCGCGTGGGAGCGCCCTGGGGACCATCGTGACCGAGGAACGGGACGAGCGGCGTCTCGCCGCGGTCCCGCGCCCGGCCGAACGGCAGGAACTCCGCCGCTCCGGCACCGAGTAGGTCCCCGCCCCACGTCGGTTCCCGGGTCCGCGCCATCCCCGCGCTACGATGGGCGCCTTCCCCATGACGACGATCCTCTCCCTCCACGCGCGGGAGATCCTCGACTCGCGCGGCAACCCGACCCTCGAGGTCGACGTCCTCCTCGACGACGGTGCGCTCGGTCGCGCGTCGGTTCCGTCGGGGGCCTCCACCGGCGAGCACGAGGCCGTGGAACTGCGCGACGGCGACGCCCGGCGCTTCGCCGGGAAGGGCGTGCTCCGCGCGGTCGGGAACGTGATCGAGCGCGCCGCGCCCGAGATCGTCGGGCTCGACGCGCTCGACCAGCGCGTCGTGGACCAGGCGCTCATCGACCTCGACGGCACCGCCGACAAGCACGACCTCGGCGCGAACGCGATGCTCGGCGTCTCGCTCGCCGTCGCGCATGCGGCGGCGCAGAGCCTCGGCGTGCCGCTGTTCCGCGCGCTCGGCGGACCCAACGCGCACGTGCTGCCGGTGCCGATGATGAACGTGCTCAACGGCGGCGCGCATGCCGACAACGACCTCGACCTGCAGGAGTTCATGCTCGCGCCGGTCGGCGCGGCGTCCTTCTCGGAGGCGCTGCGATGGGGCGCGGACATCTACCACGCGCTGCGCGCGACGCTGCGCCAGCGCAAGCTCTCGACCGGCGTCGGCGACGAGGGCGGCTTCGCCCCGCAGATCGCCTCCGGCGCGCAGGCCTGCGAGCTGCTGGTCTCCGCGATCGGCGCCGCCGGTCTCGACGCGGGCCGCGACGTCGCCATCGCGCTCGACCCCGCGGCGTCGGAGTTCTTCCGTGACGGCGCGTACCACGTCGAGGGGATGTCGCTCGATGCGGCGGGCATGATCGGCTACTACGGGAACCTGCTCGACGCGTTCCCCATCGTCTCGATCGAGGATCCGCTCGCCGAGGACGATTGGGCCGGATGGGCGGCACTCACCGCGGCGCTCGGCGACCGGTGCCAGATCGTCGGTGACGACCTCTTCGTCACGTCGACGGAACGCCTGGCGCGCGGCGTGCGCGAGGGCGTGGCGACGGCCGTGCTCGTCAAGCCCAACCAGATCGGCACGCTCACCGAGACCCTCGACCTCGTCGCGCTCGCGCAGCGCGAGCGCTACGGCGCGATGCTCTCGCACCGTTCCGGCGAGACCGAGGACACCTCGATCGCCGACATCGTGGTCGCGACGAACGCGGGCCAGATCAAGGCGGGTGCGCCCGCGCGCGGCGAGCGAACGGCGAAGTACAACCGGCTCCTGCGCATCGAGGAGCTCCTCGGCGACACCGCGCGCTACGCGGGCGCGCCGACGCTCCGACGGCGGGGCGCATGAGCGGCCGCGCCGCCCTCTCGCATGACCGCCGGCCCCTCGCGCTGCGCCACGCGCTGTTCGTGGCGGGGTTCCTCATCATCGCCTTCCTGGCCACCGGGCCCATGCGGGAACTCCTCGCCCAGCAGGAGCGCCTCGACCAACTGGCGCGCGCTGCCGCCCGGATCGAGGCCCGCAACGCCGACCTCCGGGGCCAGATCGAGCGCCTGGGCGACGACGCTTACCTCGAGCAGCGGGCCCGGGAGTGCCTGGGCATGGTCCGCCCGGGGGAACTGCCCGTCGTCCGGGCGGGGGAGCCCGCCGCGTGCTGAGCCTTGACGGCCCGGAAAAGCGGGTGGGATAGTGCCCGTCCCGGCACGGCTCCGTGCTCGGGTCAGCCCCTCCGGGGGCCGTGCAGGGAGGCAGTGCCATCGCTG
This sequence comes from Actinomycetota bacterium, assembly GCA_046094605.1. Classification (GTDB taxonomy): domain Bacteria; phylum Actinomycetota; class UBA4738; order UBA4738; family HRBIN12; genus JBJTIF01. The sequence goes on from JBJTHT010000030.1 coordinate 3,781, forward strand.
AGCTCGAGGTCGGTGCCATCGTCGATGGAACCGTCAGTCGCATCACCCCCTACGGCGCGTTCCTGACGCTCGAGGGCGGGAAGGTCGGTCTCGTGCACATCTCCGAGGTCGACCGCAACTACGTCAAGGACGTCCACGAGCACCTCCGCGAGGGCGACGTCGTCAAGGTGAAGGTCATCGCCATCAAGGAGGACGGCAAGATCGACCTGTCGATCAAGGCCCTCCAGGACCCGCTGCCGCCGCGCCAGCGTCGCGGGTCGGACCCCGGGTTCGAGTCGATGCTCAAGAAGTTCATGCGGTCCAGCGAGGAACGCCAGACCGACTACAAGCGCTCGCTCGAGCAGCGGCGCAAGTAGCACCGCCCCCGTGGGGGAACTCCGCGCGCGCGACGTCGTCGCGGTGCGTGAGCAGCTCGGCCGCGAACCCACCACCGCTTTCTCCGTCGTCGCGCGCTGCGCCCCCGACGGTCACCCGCTCGTGATCCGCAATGCCCCCGTCGACGCCGCGGGGGATCCGTTCCCGACGCGCTTCTGGCTCACGTGCCCCGACGCCGTCCGCGCGGTATCGCGCCTCGAGGCCGACGGCGCGATCGGCCGGTGGAACGCGCGCATCGAGTCGGAACCGGACCTCGCCGCCGCGATCGCCGACGCGCACCGCGCCGCCGCCGCGGACCGCGCGACCGATCTCCCCGTCGGCGTGGAGGTCGCGGGCGGCGTCGCCGGCACCCGCGTCGGCGTGAAGTGCCTCCACGCGCACCTCGCGAACCACCTGGCCGGCGCGATCGATCCGGTCGGGGCGGCGACCGCCGCCGAGATCGGCGCGATCCATGACCTCCCGCACGACTGGACCTGCGCAGCGGCGATCGATCAGGGGACGAACTCGACCCGGCTCCTCGTGCTCGGCGCGCCCGAGGCGCACGGGGAACCGGTCGACCTCGCGCGCGACATGCGCATCACCCGTCTCGGCCAGGACGTCGATGCGTCGGGCCGCCTCGCCGACGACGCGATGGAGCGCGCCGCATCCACGATCGCCCGATTCGCGCGTCGCGCACGCGCGCGCGGCGCGACGCGCGTACGCGGCGCCGCGACGAGCGCCGTGCGCGACGCCGCCAACCGCGACGACTTCGCCCGTCGGCTCGACGACGAGGACCTCGACTTCGAAGTGCTCACGGGGGAGGAGGAGGCTCGGCTCACGTTCGCCGGCGCGACCGCCGACCTCGACGCGCCCGCGCCGTTCCTCGTCCTCGACATCGGTGGCGGGAGCACCGAGTTCGTCCTCGGCGACGCCGCGGGCGTGCGCCACGCGATCTCGACGCAGATGGGGAGCGTGCGGCTCACGGAACGCTGCGTCCGCCACGATCCGGTGACGACCGCGGAACTCGACGCGCTGCGCGGGGAGGTACACGCCGTCCTCGACGCGGTCGAGCGCGCGGTCCCGGTGCGTGCGGCGCGCACGCTCGTCGCGGTCGCCGGGACCACGACGACGGTGCAGGGCATCGCGCTCGGCCTGTCCCGCTACGACCCCGACCTGATCCATCGCACGCCGCTCGCGCTCGACGACGCGCGGGCTGTCCTCGCGCGGCGGGCCCCCCAGCCGGGCGAGGACCGCGCCGCCCACCCCGTCATGCCGCGGGGCCGCGAGGAGGTCATCGTCGCGGGGGCCGTGATCCTCGTGGAGACGATGGCCCGGTTCGGGTTCGACGCGGCCCTCGTCTCCGAGGCCGACATCCTCGACGGCCTCGCCGTCGGTTCCCTCCGGCTCCGGTAATCTCCGGGCATGCCCGGCAGGACCCGCTCCCGACAGTTGCGCCGCCTCGCTTCCGAGCGACAGGCGGAGAAGAACGCCCAGCGCGCGCGCCGCGAGCGGACCCTGCGCATCGGGTCGTGGGTCGGTGTCGCGGTCCTCGTCCTCGGTGGCGCGTTCGTGTTCCTGAACGGCCGCGGCGGCGACGAGGTGCCGGTGCCGACGCCGACCGAGACCACCTCTTCGAGCGCCTCGCCGACCCCTGCCGCGAGCCCCGGCACGCAGGTCGGGACCGTCGACCCGTCTCCGCTCGCGGCCGAGACCGCCTGCGACGACAACCCGCCGGCCGCGGCCTCCGACCCCAAGCCGCAGTTCAACGAGCCCGCGCAGGTGATCGAGGAGAACACGAGGTACTTCGCGCGCTTCGAGACCTCGTGCGGCACGATCGTCGTGAAGCTCCTGACGCAGACCGCGCCCCAGACCGTGAACTCGTTCGTGTTCCTCGCCGAGCAGGGCTACTTCGACGGCCAGATCTTCCACCGCATCGACGCGTCGATCGACGTGATCCAGGGCGGCGACCCCACGGGAACCGGGACCGGCGGTCCCGGCTACGCGATCCCCGACGAGCTCTCCGGTTCGGACACGTACGGACCCGGCGTTCTCGCGATGGCCAACGCCGGTCCCAACACCGGCGGCAGCCAGTTCTTCTTCATCGCGGGCGAGGACGGCCACCTGCTCGATGCGAACCCCGCGTACACGGTGTTCGGCGAGGTGGTCGAGGGCCTCGACGTCCTGCAGCGGATCCTCGGCCTGCCGATCACCGACCCGACCGGCGCGAGCGGCATCGCCGGACAGCGGCCCGTGCAGGCCGTCTACATCGACACCCTCACGATCTCCAACGACTGAGGCGCCGCGGCGCCCTCCGCGGGGGCTCCGGTAGGCTGGGCGACCTGCCCGGGTGTCGGAACTGGAAGACGAGGGCGCCTTAAAAGCGTCGGCCCTCCCTAGGAGGGCGTGGGGGTTCGAATCCCTCCCCGGGCACGATCCCGGAACCGCGCTAGGCTC
>JBJTHT010000031.1:0-7427 GCA_046094605.1 Actinomycetota bacterium
GCGCGGGGGGCGTCGGAGCCGTTCGGGGCGGGGCGGGGCCCGCCGCGGGCCCGCGGCCCCCCCCCCGGGCCCCCCCCGCCCCCGACAGCGCGTTCGTCGGCTGGAGCGGCGCATGCACGGGGACCGCGCCCTGCGTCGTCACGGCCGACGCGGCGAAGACGGCGACCGCGACCTTCGGACCCGCGACCTACACGCTCACGATGTCGATGTCGGGACCCGGGACGGGCACGATCACCTCGACGACGGCGGCGCCGACCTCGGTGGTCTGCGCGCCGACGTGCACCGCGGTCTATCCGGTGAACACGACGGCCACGCTGGCGCCGACCGCCGGCGGGACCTCGCGGTTCGTGGGGTGGTCGGGCGCCTGCACGGGGTCCGGCGCGTGCACCCCGGTGATGTCCGCGAACCGAGCGGTGACCGGCGTCTTCGCCCTCGTCGTGCCGCGCACGCTCACACCGACGTCGCTGACGCTCACCGTGCGCAAGGGGTACTCGGTGTCGTTCCGCGGCGCCCTCGCCACCGGGGACGCGCGCTGCTCCATCGCGAACCAGTCGGTGACGCTCTGGTCGTCCACGGGGACGTCGGCGCTCCAGTCCACGAAGACGACGTCGAGCGGTTCCTACGCCTTCTCGCGGAAGATGACCGCGACCGGGACCTACTCGTTCGTCGTGAAGGCGGCCGAGGTCGTCCCGACCACGCTCGGCAACGCGATCTGCGGTGCGACCACGTCGGCCGTGATCGTCGTGACCGTGACGCCCTAGGCGCCCGCGGCAGCGAGGAGCCGCTCGAGCGGCCCGAGGTCGTACGGGCGACCGCCCGAGGTGTGCGTCGCGAGGATCAGATGCTCCGCGCCGGCCTCGAGGAACGCCTCCACCCGGTCCACCTCGTCGGCGTCGATGAGGACGCTGCGCTGGACGGCCTTCGGATCGCGACCGACGTTCGCGCACCACTCGTCGAGGATCCGGTTCTTCCGCGCGAACTCGTCGGGCGGACCGAACCCGTTCCAGATGTCGGCGTGCTCCGCGACGAGCCGCAGGGTCACCTTCTCGCCACCGCCGCCGATCAGGAGCGGGAGCGGACCCATCGGCTTCGGGTTGAGACGATCGAGGCGGCCGCGGATCCGCGGGATCGCGACCTCGAGGGCCCGCAGACGGTCACGCGCCTCGCCGAAGTCGTAGCCGTACTCGTCGTAGTCCCGCTGGAACCACCCCGCGCCGAGGCCGAGGATCAGGCGGCCGCCCGAGAGGTGATCGGTCGTGCGCGCCATGTCGGCGAGCAGGTCCGGGTTCCGGTAGGAGTTGCACGTCACGAGCATCCCGAAGCGCGCGCGTTCGGTGTCGCACGCCATGGCGGCGAGGAGCGTCCACCCCTCGAAGTGCTCGGCGTCCCGGTCGCCGTGCAGCGGGTAGAAGTGGTCCCACGTCCAGATCGTGTCCACGCCCATGGCGTCCGCGGCACGCCAGGCGGCGCGCATCCCGTCCATGGTCGTCGCCTGCGGCTGGACCTGGACCCCGACCTCGAAACGTCGTCCCGTCACGCGAGCGCCGGCATCCCCTCGAGGTCGGCGGCCGCGCGGTCGAGATCGGCCTGCGGGAGTTCATGGTCCACCATCTCGCCCTTGAGGAACGAGTCGTAGGCGGCCATGTCGAAGTTCCCATGCCCACAGAGGTTGAACAGGATCGTCTTCTGCTTCCCCTCCTGCTCGGCCCGCTCGACCTCCGCCACCACGCCGCGGATCGCGTGCGTCGCCTCGGGCGCGGGGATGATCCCCTCGCAGCGCGCGAAGCGGAGCGCCTCGGTGAAGCACTCGAGCTGCCGGTAGGCCGCGGCCTCGATGAGGCCGAGGTTGTAGAGGTGGCTCACCAGCGGGGCCATGCCGTGGTACCGGAGCCCGCCGGAGTGGATCGTGTCGGGCATGAAGTTGTGGCCGAGCGTGTGCATGGGCATCAGCGGCGTGAGTCCGGCGGTGTCACCGAAGTCGTAGCCGTAGTGGCCGCGCGTGAGCGACGGACACGAGGCCGGTTCGCACGCGAGGATCCGCAGGTCCTTCCCCGCGACCTTGTCGGCCACGAACGGGAAGGCGATCCCCGAGAAGTTGGAGCCGCCGCCGATGCAGCCGACGACCACGTCGGGGTAGGCGCCCGCCGACTTCATCTGGGCGATGGCCTCCTGGCCGATCACCGTCTGGTGCAGGAGCACGTGGTTCAGGACCGAGCCGAGCGCGTACTTCGTATCGTCGCGCGTCGCGGCATCCTCGACGGCCTCCGAGATCGCGATGCCGAGGGAACCGGGCGAGTCCGGGTCCTGCGCGAGGATCGCGCGGCCCGCGTTCGTGTCCGTCGACGGCGAGGCGACGATCGACGCGCCCCACGTCTGGATCATCGAGCGCCGGTACGGCTTGGCGTCGTAGCTCGCGCGCACCTGGTAGACCTTGATCTCGATGCCGTAGAGCGCGCCGGCGAGCGAGAGCGCCGAGCCCCACTGCCCGGCGCCGGTCTCCGTCGTGATGCGCTTGACGCCCTCCTGCGCGTTGAACCAGGCCTGTGGGATCGACGTGTTCGGCTTGTGGCTCCCGGCGGGCGACACGCCCTCGTACTTGTAGAAGATGCGGCACTTCGTGCCGAGCGCCTGTTCCCACGCCGTCGCGCGGTAGAGCGGTGTCGGCCGCCACATCGCGTAGACGTCGAGGATCGGGTCGGGGATCGGGATGAAGCGCTCCTGCGAGACCTCCTGCAGGATCAGCTGCATGGGGAACAGGGGCGCGAGGTCGTCGGGGCCGACGGGCTGCCGGGTGCCCGGATGCAGCGGGGGCGGCGGCATGCTCGGGAGCTCCGCGGCCACGTTGAACCACTGCCGCGGGATCCCCTCTTCACCCATCACGAACCTGCGAGCCATGGCTACCCCCTCCCGGGAACAACCGTCGCCGTGCGCGGCGGGGCGTGATGGTGCGCCCGGAGGTGCGTCGCGGTCAAACCGGGCCGCGCGCGGCCCCTTCGGTCGCGCCTTCAGAGGAGCGCGCGGATCGCCCAGAGGTCCGGGAACGCCGGGTGGAAGAGGGTTCCCTGGAGGTAGTCGGCTCCGGACGAGCCCCCGGTGCCGGGCTTGGACCCGATCGTGCGTTCCACCATCTTCACGTGGCGGTAGCGCCACTCCTGCACGCCCTCGTCGAGATCCACGAACCGCTCGCAGATCCCCGCTGCGTCCGGGTCCTCGCGGTACACGCGCAGGAGGACCTCCTGCATGCGCGGATCGGCCTGGCGCTCCTTCGTCACGTCGCGGCCGAGGACGTCGGCAGGCACGGCGGCACCTCGCGCGGCGAGGAACGTGCACAGCGAGTCGTAGAGGTCCGGTCGCGCCATCGCCTCCTCGATCCGCGTGCGTGCCGGACCCTTCGGGTGATGCGACATCGCGCTGCGGTCCCGTCGTCCGAACATCGCCTCGAACTCGCGGAACTGCGCCGACTGGAACCCGCTCGCCGACTCGAGCCGCGCGCGGAACGATGCGAACTCGGTCGGCGACATCGTCTCGAGGACGTCGAGCTGCGCGACGTTCAGCTTGAGGATCGTGAGGACCCGCTTGAGCGTCGCGAGTGCGCGGCCGCCCTCGCCCGCCTCGAGGCGCCGCTGCACCTCGCGCAGCTCGTGCATCATCTGGAAGAACCAGAGCTCGTAGACCTGATGGATCGTGATGAAGAGCACCTCGTCGTGCTCGTCGGTCAGCGGTCGGTTCAGGTCGAGCAGTTCGGGGACCTTGAGGTACGAGCCGTAGGTCAGCGCCATCTTCTCGTCCACAGGCACCTCCGAGAACGCGGAACCGGTCTGGACCGCGCGTAGAGTATGCGCGTGGACGCCTACGTCGTCGACGCGGTCCGGACGGTGTTCGGGAAGAACCGGGGCGGTCTGGCTGGCGTCCGCCCCGACGACCTGGCCGCGATCCCGATCCGCGAACTCGTCGCGCGCACCGGCATCGACCCCGCGGCGATCGGCGACGTGATCCTCGGCAACTCCAACGGCGCGGGCGAGGAGAACCGGAACCTGGGCCGCATGGCCGCGCTGCTCGCCGGCCTCCCGGTGACGGTGCCGGGACTCACCGTGAACCGGCTCTGCGGCTCGGGCTCGGAGGCGCTCGTGAGCGCCGCCCGCGAGGTCGCTTCGGGGGACGCGCGCTACGTCGTCGCGGGCGGCGCGGAGAGCATGAGCCGCGCTCCCTTCGTCCTGCAGCGGCCCGGGGAGCCGTACGCCTCCTCGATGACGCTCCACCAGACCGTCGTGGGCTGGCGGATGACGAACCCCGCGTTCCCGACCCACTGGACCGACTCGCTCGGCGCCTGTGCCGAGCGCACCGCGCTGCGCGAAGGCGTCTCGCGCGCGGACCAGGACGCGTGGGCGCTGCGCAGCCACGTCCTCGCCGGCGAAGCGTGGGACGCCGGGCTCCACGACGAGTGGGTGCTCCCCGTCGAGGCGGTCGAGCGCGACGAGTCGATCCGTCCCGACACGAGCCTCGAGAAGCTCGCGGCCCTCCGGCCCGCGTTCACGGCGGACGGCGTGGTGACGGCCGGCAACTCCTCGCCGATCAACGACGGCGCGCTCGCGGCGCTCGTCACGAACGCGGACGGCCTCGCCGAGCTCGGCCTCCAGCCGCTCGGTCGCATCGTGGCGACGGCGACGGTCGCCGTGGAACCCGACGACTTCGCGATGGCGCCGGTCCCCGCGATCCGCGAGGCGACGCGGAAGGCGGGAGTCTCCCTCGGCGACCTGAAGGTCGTGGAACTGCAGGAGGCGTTCGCCGCCGTCGTGCTCTCGTGCCTCGCGCACCTGCCGGAGATCGATCGCGACGCGGTGAATCCCCACGGCGGCGCGATCGCGATCGGGCATCCGCTCGGCGCCTCGGGCGCGCGGCTCGCGGTGGATCTCTGCCGGGAACTGCGTCGGCGCGGGGGCGGCATCGGCGCCCTCGCCGTGTGCATCGGCGTCGGGCTCGGCCAGGCGATCGTCGTCGAGGTCTAGTCCGAGAGCAGTTCCGGGCGCAGCGACCCCGCCGTGAGGATGCGCTCGCGCGCGTCGGCGGGCCACTCCATCGGCCGCCACGTCTCCCCCGACACGAGGGCGCCGACGATCTTCGCCCGCGCGACGACCACGCCCGCGTCGCGCGCCTCGAACGCGAACGTGATCGAGCTGCGACCCATCTCGGCGACCGAGATCTCCCCCTCGACGAGGTCGCCGGCGCGCAGGGGCTTCAGGAAGTCGACCTCGATCCGCACGCGCGGCACGAGGTTCCCGCGTTCCTCGTCGAGGAACACGCGACGCCAGAGCGCGTGCTCGGCCGCCTCCGCGAGGCGCACGATGAAGGTGTTGTGGTGGATACCGGACGCGTCGGTGTCGGACCACTCGACGCGCCGCTGCACGAGCATGGAGGCGGCGGGCACGGCCCGAGGATAGCGGTCCGGACGGCCCCTCCCGGTTCCGGTGCGGGTGCTTCACTGGCCATATGCGGACACGGTTCGCGATCGCGTCGCTCGCGCTGGTCCTGACCGCCTGCGGCGGGGGCGGCGCGACCGCGCCGACCCCGACGCCCACCCCCACGCCATCCCCGGCGATGGTCCAGGCGACGCTCTGGTTCGTGGGCGACACCCCGCTCGGGTTCCGCCTCTACCCGGAGGTCCACGCGGTTCCCGCGATGGACGGCGTCGCACTCTCGGCGCTCCGGGCCCTCGTCGACGACGGCATGCGTCCCGACGATCCCGACCTCGTGTCGCCGTGGGCCGACGCCGGCTCGACGGTGCGCTCGCTCGCGCGCGACGACGGCGGCGCCACGATCGACCTCGCCCTCGGGCGTCTGAACGTCGGCGCCGAAGCCGAAGCACGCGCGATCGACCAGCTGATCATGACGGTCGCGAGCGCCGACCCCACCGTGGCGACGGTCACGCTCCTCGTCGACGGCGAGCCCGTCGAGTCGCTCGCCGGGCACGTCGACGCGACGCGACCGTTCGCCGTCGCCGACGGCGCGGCCGCGATCGCCACGGTCACGCTCGCGGAACCGACCGAGGGAGCGACCGTCGCCGGCGATCTCGTCATCGGCGGCGAGGCCTGCACGTTCGAGGCCGCCGTGCCGTGGCAGGTGCTGCGCGACGACGAGGTCGTCGCCGAGGGCACCGCGCTCGCCGCCGAGGCGTGTCCCGTCCGCTCGGCGTGGACCGCGGACGTCGGCGCGCTGCCGCCGGGGACCTACACCGTGCGGGCCTACGACCTCTCGGCGCGCGACGGGTCGCTCATCGCCGAGGACACGAAGACCGTGACGATCGCCTAGGCGAGCAGGTCGCGCACCCGCGTCGCGATCGCGCCGCGGGAGATGCCGGCCCAGTCGCGGAGCTGTTCCGGGGAACCGGACCCCGGCATGGCCGTGACCCCGACGGTGACGATGCGACCCGCGATCGGACCGCCGGCCGCGATCGCCTCGAGCACCGCCGCGCCGATCCCGCCCTCGACCCAGTGGTCCTCGACGGTGACGAGCAGACCGGTCGCCTCGAGCGCGGCGCGGAGCGTGGCGCCATCCGCGGGCTTCACGGAGTAGAGGTCGATGACCCGCACACCGATGCCGCCGGCGGCGAGGTCCCGGGCGGCCGCGAGGCACTCGTGGAACGTGATCCCCGCGCCGACGAGCGTGACACGGGGGTCCGGACCGACGTCGTGCACCTTGCTCCCCCCGATCGGGAACGGTTCCGTGGCCGCGTAGACCGCCGGCGTCTTCTCACGGGTCGAGCGGAGGTAGGAGATGCCCGTGCGGTCCGCCATCGCGGCGACGAGCGCCGCGGTCGCGTTCCCGTCGGACGGGTAGAGGACCGTGGATCCGTGGATCGCGCGCATCATCGCGAGGTCCTCGAGGGCCATCTGCGACGGCCCGTCCTCACCGATCGACACGCCGGCGTGCGAGCCGCACAGGCGGACGTCCGCGCGGCTGATCGCCGCCATCCGCACGAAGTCGTACGCGCGCGTGAGGAACGCGGCGAACGTCGCGGCGAAGGGGACCTTGCCGAGCACCTGGAGGCCGACCGCCGCGCCGACCATCGCCTGTTCCGCGATGTAGGTCTCGAGGAACCGTTCCGGCGCGACCTTCTGGAAGTCCTCGGTGTACGTCGAGTTCGAGACCTCCGCGTCGATCGCGACGACCTCGGGACGCGCGGCGAGCGCGGCGAGCGTCTCGCCGAAGGCCTTGCGCGTCGCGATCGCGACGCCGTCGTAGGTGGGGAGCGTGACGGGCGCGGCCGCCGGCGTGGCGGGACGCCACGCCGGCGGCGCGGCGGGCGTGGCGGACAGGTCGCGGCGACCGCCGAGTTCCTCGATCGCGCGGTCCGCCTCCTCGGCGGAGAGGGTCTTGCCGTGCCACCCGTCGCGGTCCGCGAGGAAGGACACGCCGTGGCCCTTCTGCGT
>JBJTHT010000032.1:0-2404 GCA_046094605.1 Actinomycetota bacterium
TGAGGATGCCGCTCACGACGGTGTGCACCGGCGGCAGCGCACCGAGCACCTCCACCGACGACGCGGAGACGCCGAGTTCCTCCTCGAACTCGCGCAGGGCCGTGGCGATCGGGCCCGCGTCCTCGGGGTCGGCGAGACCGCCCGGGAACGAGATCTCCCCCGCGTGCCGCGGGAGCTCCGCGCTCCGCCGCGTGAAGACGACCGTGGGCTCGGGGCCGGCGACGACGGGCACGAGGACGCCCGCGGCGCGCGTCCCGGGGAACGATGCGGGCGCAGGTTCCGGCTCCAGGACGTCGAGGAGACGCGCGCGGAGGTCGGAGGCGGGCACGGGCCCATCGTAGACGAGGCGTGCGGGCGCGCCCCGGCGTATCCTCGTCGCATGGCCGTCATCACCGTCACCGAGCGCGCAGCGATGAAGGCCCGCCAGCTCGCCGAGCGCGAGGGAACCCCCGACGCCTGCCTGCGCCTGCGCGTCGTGGCGGGCGGCTGCTCCGGGTTCTCGTACCGCCTCGGGTTCGACGCGGCGCCCGCCGAGGGCGACGAGGTCATCGAGGTGAACGGCTTCCGCGTGCTCGTGGACCCGGCGAGCGCGCCGATCGTCGAGGGGTCGACCCTCGACTTCGACACGTCGATGCTCGAGGGCGGCCTCAAGGTGCGCAACCCGCGCGCGACGCACGAGTGCGCGTGCGGCGATTCCTTCGCCCTCTGACATGCCGTCGTCCGCCGACAAGACGCAGTGGTCGGATCTCTTCTCGGAGGTGGTGACGAGCGGCCTGTGCACGGGGTGCACCGCCTGCATCGTCGCCTGCCCGTTCCACGTCCTCGGCTACGAGGACGGCAAGCCCGTCCAGCTGCAGCCGGAGGGCCCCGCGGCGTGCAGCCACGGTGACAAGGGCTGCGACATCTGCACGCGCGCCTGCCCGCGGTTCCGCGACTGGGAGGGCGAGATCGACCAGGCGCTCTTCGGGCGCGGTCGCGCGGCGGAGGAGGTCGCCGGCATCTACGAGGACGCCGTCCTCGCGCGCGCGACCGCGCCCGAGCACCTCATGGCCGGCCAGGACGGCGGCGTCGTCTCCGCGCTGCTGATCTGGGGGCTCGCCAACGGCGAGATCGACGGTGCGCTCACCTCGAAGCTCTCCGACGAGCGGCAGTGGGACGCCGAACCGACGGTGGTGACCGACGCCGAGGGCGTGCTCGCGACGGCCGGCTCCCGCTACACCTACTCGGCCAACCCGCTCGCGCTCGTGAAGGCCGCCGAGATGGGCCTGTCGAAGGTCGCCCTCGTCGGCATGTCGTGCCAGGCGAGCGTGACCGGCGCCCTGGAGGCCCGTCGCGTGAACAAGTGGCGCCGGAAGATCGCGTGGACCCTCGGGCTGCTCTGCTCGAAGACCTTCACCTACGACGGGCTCATGGTGCAGATCGCGCAGAACGAGCTCGGCATCGACCTCGACGACCTCGCCCGCGTGAACATCAAGGGCAAGCTGCTCTTCTACACGAAGGACGGGACGGAGACGACCTACTCGCTCAAGCAGTCGCACGTGCACACGCGGCCCGGGTGCCTCCACTGCCCCGACTTCGCCGCGGAGCACGCGGACATCTCCTTCGGCGGGATCGGTCAGAGCGACGGCTGGACGCTCACCGTGATCCGCACGCCGAAGGGCCGCGACATCTGGCAGCGCGCGCTCAGCGACGGTGTCGTCGAACAGCGGTCGGGCAGCGAGGATCCGGGCGCGATCGACCTGATGCGCAAGCTCTCGGCGAAGTCGCGCGAGCGCTGGCCGATGGAAGCGGTTCCCGAGGCGCAGCGCGCCCCGGGGACGATCGCCTGACCTAGCCGGCGGTCGCCCAGCCCGCGACGGTCGGGTGGTCCTTGCCGGACGCGCCGACCTGCGCCGCGCCGCCCGGGGCCCCCACACCGCTCACGCCGTCGGTGAAGTACTCCGCGTTGATCGCCGTGAACGCCTTCCACTCCGCGGGGACGTCGTCCTCGTAGAAGATGGCCGTGACCGGGCAGACCGGCTCGCACGCGCCGCAGTCCACGCACTCGTCGGGCTGGATGTAGAGCATCCGGTTGCCCTCGTAGATGCAGTCCACGGGGCACTCGTCGACGCACGCGCGGTCCTTGACGTCGATGCACGGTTCGGCGATCACGTACGTCATCTGCGTTCCCTCCAGCGGTCGTTCGGTGTCGGCAGTCTATACCCGGCCCGGGGGCCCGGCGGGGGGACCCGGCGCGAGCGCCCGGAGCGTCGTCCCGATGGAACCGGCCGGGTCCGGGCCCGCCGGGACGGGGTAGACGAACGGGAGATCCGAGCCAGCCACCGCGAACCCGCCCAAGCGCGCGTTACCCGAGGCGGGCACACCGGCGAGGCGGAGGGCCCGGGCGCGATACGGCGGCGCGGCG
>JBJTHT010000033.1:0-8056 GCA_046094605.1 Actinomycetota bacterium
GGGGGCGCCGCCCGGCCGCCCCGCCCCCCCCCCCCCCCCCCCCGCCGGTGTCGCCGCCGCCGTCCCGGTGCCGCGCGATCCACGCCGCGCAGTCCCGGTCGTTGCCCATCATCACGTCGGCCGCCATCACGGCCTCGCGCACCTCGGGGTGCAGCGGGCTCGTGATCGCCGACGTGAGGCCGGACGCGATCGCCATCGAGAGGAACGCGCCGTTCAGGCCGACGCGGTTCGGCAGTCCGAAGGAGACGTTGCTCGCGCCGCAGGTCGTGTTGACGCCGAGCTCCTCGCGGAGGCGTCGAACGAGCGCGAAGACCTGGCGGCCGGCGGTCCCCATCGCGCCGATCGGCATGACGAGCGGGTCCACGATCACGTCGGAACGCGGGATGCCGAGGGCCTCGGCGCGTTCCACGATGCGCCGCGCGATGTCGAAGCGAACGTCGGGGTCCTCGGAGATGCCCGTCTCGTCGTTCGTGATCGCGACCACGGCCGCGCCGTGGCGCGCGACGAGCGGCAGCACCGACTCGAGGCGTTCCTCCTCGCCGGTCACGGAGTTCACGAGCGCCTTGCCCTCGTAGGCGGCGAGGCCCGCCTCGAGCGCGGCGACGATCGAGGAGTCGATCGAGAGCGGCACGTCGGTCACCGACTGCACGACACGGATCGCCTCGGCGAGGATGCCCGGCTCGTCGGCGAGCGGGATGCCCGCGTTCACGTCGAGCATCTGCGCGCCGGCCTCGACCTGCGCGAGCGCGTCGGCGATCACCGTCGAGAAGTCGCCGGCCTGCATCTGCGCGGCGAGGGTCTTCCTGCCGGTCGGGTTGATGCGCTCGCCGATCACGACGAACGGTCGGTCGAACCCGATCACGACCTCCTTCGTGGCCGAGCGCAGGACGGTGTCGGTCACGACGCCACCCCGCCCGACGCCACGAGGGCGCGCAGGACGCCGTCGTCGTGCGCGGCCTCCAGGCGCGCGACCTCGGCATCCACCTCGGCGCGCAGATCCTCGGAACAGGGCCGCGCCGCGCGCCGCCACTGCTCGAGGTAGGCGTCCGTGCCGGTGAGTCCGGCGCGGGTCGCGGCGAGGTCGATCGCCTCCTGGAACCGATCGGCGAGGACGGCCCGGACGGCGCCGCGACCCGCGCCGGCCACGACCTGGGCCGGGATGTCGCGCCAGGAGATGACGGTGAGTTCGGTCACGCGCGGCCCCCGGCGGCGCGCCGCGCGAGCACGAGCGCCTGCGCGGTCTCGGCCGCGATCGCCGCGTCGCGGCAGTACGCATCCGCGCCGACCGCCTTCCCGAACTCCTCGTTCAGCGGTGCGCCCCCGACGAGCACGATGTAGTCGTCGCGGATCCCCTTCTCGACCATCGTGTCGATCACGACCTTCATGTAGGGCATCGTCGTCGTGAGGAGCGCCGAGAGGCCGAGGATGTCGGGCTTGTGCTCCTCGAGGGCGGCGAGGTAGTTCTCGACCGGGTTGTTGATCCCGATGTTGATGACCTCGAACCCCGCACCCTCGAGCATCATCGCCACGAGGTTCTTGCCGATGTCGTGGATGTCGCCCTTCACGGTGCCGATCACGACCTTGCCCACGCGCTCCACGCCGGTCTCGGCGAGCAACGGCCGCAGGATCTCCATCCCGGCCTTCATCGCGTTGGCGGCGAGCAGCACCTCCGGGACGAACAGGATGCCGTCGCGGAAGTCGATGCCGACGATGCGCATGCCCTCGACGAGCGCCTCGTTCAGCACGCGGTCCGCGCTCCACCCGCGCCCGAGCAGGATGTTCGTCCCCTCGACGATCTCGTCGCCGAGCCCGTCGTAGAGGTCGTCGTGCATCTGGGCGACGAGGTCCTCGTCACCCAGCGCCGACAGATCGATCGCCTCGTCGCTCACGCCGTCACCTCCGGAGTCGTTCGCCCGTTGGATCGAGGAGCGGTTCCGCGGCGACCGTCGCCGCGAGCCGTTCCCCGAAGTACTCGATCCGGATCGCCGTCCCGGGGACCGCGATCGTTGCGGGGAGGTAGCCGTACGCGATCCCCCGCCCGATGCTGTAGCCGTAGTTCGCCGACGTCACGTACGACACGATGCGCCCGTCGTGGTGGATCGGTTCCTTGCCCATCACGACGTGCCGCGGGTCGTCGAGGGTCATGCACGTCAGCCGCCGCGCCGGCCCGCCCGCGGCGCGCGCCGCCTCCACCGCGGCCCGGCCGCGGAAGTCCCCCGACCCCATCGCGACGGCGAACCCGAGGCCGGCCTCGTCGGGGCCGTACTCGGTGTGGATGTCCTGGCCCCAGAGCCGGTAGCCCTTCTCGAGGCGCAGGGAATCGAACGCCCCGCCCCCGACCGCCACGATCCCGTGGGCGCGCCCGGCCTCCATGAGCAGGTCCCACGCGCGTGCGCCCATCGCGAACGGGCCGTAGAGCTCCCAACCGAGTTCCCCGGCGTAGGAGATGCGCTGCGCCCACACCGGATCCACCTCGCCCACGTTCACGTACCGCGCGGTCATGTAGGGGAACGCCGCGTCGGAGACGTCGGCGTCGGTCACCGCGGCGAGCACGTCGCGGGCGCGCGGTCCCCAGAGGCCGAGACCGAAGAGGCTCCCCGTGCGCTCGGTGATGCGCACCCGTTCGCCCTCGCGGATCGAGGCGCGCAGGAACGCGAGATCGTGCTGGCCCGACCCGCCGCCGGTCACGACGCGGAACAGCTCCTCGCCCTTGCGCGCGATCGTGAGGTCGAGGCGGATGCCGCCGCGATCGGTGAGCGCCGCCGTGTAGACGATGGAACCGACCGGTCGGTCGATGCGGTTGGCGAACACGCGGTCGAGGAACGCGAGCGCGTCAGGTCCCTCGACGTCGAACTTCGCGAACGGCGTGATGTCGAAGAGCCCGACTCGCTCGCGCGTGGCGAGGTGCTCGGCGCCCACGATCGGCGACCAGCACCGCGCCGCCCAACCGGAGCGCCGCGCCCACTCGTGCGTCACGCCCTCGACGAGCGGCGCGTTCGCCGCGTACCACTGCGGGCGTTCCCAGCCCGCGCCGGTGAAGAACTCGGCGCCGAGGGCGCGCTGGCGCTCGAAGAACGGCGAGAGGCGGAGGTTCCGTGGCCGCGCCGGTTGCTGGAGCGGGTGCAGGATGTCGTAGACCTCGCGGTACTGCTGCTTGCCGCGCTCCAGGACGTACGGCGCGGCGGTCTGGAAGGGGTAGAACCGGTTCGCGTCGGCCTCGGCGAGGTCGTAGGACGGTTCCCCCGACACCATCCATTCGACCGCCTGGCGCGCCATGCCCGCGGCGTGGGTGACCCACACCGCCTCGCAGAGCCAGAAGCCGCGCACCGAGGCGCTCTCGCCGACGATCGATCCGGCGTCGGGGGTGAAGGAGAACATCCCGTTCAGCGACCGCGCCGGGTCCGCGGGACGCATGCGACCGCGCAGGTCCGGGAACAGCCGCGCCGTCTCCGCCTCGCACGCGTCGAAGTCCGTGGGCGTCCACGGCATGAGGGAGGGCATCGGCCCGTCGCCGGGCCGGCGGAGCGCGGCCTGCGGCGTGACGATCGGCTCGTGGCGGTAGTTACCGACGCCGACGTGGTCCTCGCGCTGGCGCAGGTACATCGACGCGTCCTGGTGGCGCACGATCGGGAACCGCGCCCACTCGGCGCCCGCGAGCGACGGCACCGGATCGGTCCACACCAGCTGGTGCTGCACGGCCACGAGCGGCACGGGCACACCCGCGAGCGCGCCGATCGTCGGTCCCCAGAAGCCCGCGCAGAGCAGGACGCGCGCGCACTCGATGCGGCCGCGGTCGGTCTCGACCGCGTGCACGCGTCCATCGCGGACGTCGAAGCCCGTGACCGTCACGCCGCCCTCGAACGCGATCCCCGCGGCCTGCGCGCGTCGCGCGAGCGCGGTCGCGATCGCCACGCCCTTCGCCGCGCCGTCCGTCGGCACGATCGATGCGCCGAGGATCGTCGTGGGGTCGAGCAGCGGGAACCGAGCGGCGGCCTCGCGCGGGCCTGGGGCCTCGAGGGCGTCGAGCTGCTCGGCCCGCGCGAGGCCGACGCGGCGCTTGAGTTCCTCCATGCGCTCCGGCGTCGTCCCGAGTTCCATGCCGCCCACGCCGAACCAGACCTTCTCGCCGTCGAGATCCAACGCGTCGTAGGTGCGCACCGAGTCCTGCGCGATGCGGCACATCGTGCGCGAGCCGTTCGTCTGGAACACGAGGCCCGGCGCGTGCGACGTCGACCCGCCGGTCTCGAAGAGGGGCCCCTGATCGATGACGAGCACGTCGGTCACGCCGAGGTCGGCGAGGTGGTACGCCGCGGCGGCGCCCACGATGCCGGCGCCGATGACGACGGTCTCCGCGCGATCGCGCATCCCGACCTCCGGGACCCCGAGCCCCTCGGGGCGTCCGATCCGAGCGTTCCACATCGTGGAACGGTGCTGTAGAGTGGCACGAGGATACGTCGGAGGTGCTCGGTGGTGCAATCGATCGATCGTGCGTTCCGCGTCCTCACCGAGGTCGCGCGCGGCCGTTCGGGCGTGACCGAGATCGCCGAGGCGACGGGCCTGCCCAAGAGCACCGTCGCCCGGATGCTCGCCTCCCTGGAGGAGCTCGGCGCCCTCGTCCGGGACGGCGCCGGCTACCGGGTCGGCGACACGATCCGCTCCCTCGCAGCGAGCATCTCGACCACCCAGACGCTCGTGCGCGTGGCGCACCCGATCCTCACCGATCTCGTCCGCTCCCTGGGCGAGGACGTGGGTCTCGGCCTCCCCGACGGGAACCGCGTCCACTACGTCGCCCAGGTGGACGCCGCGAACCCCGTGCAGGTGCGCGACTGGACGGGTGAACGCGCGGCGCTGCACACGACCTCATCCGGCCTCGTGCTCCTCGCGTCGTGGCCCGCCGAGGCGCTCGACGCCTACCTCGCCGGTCCGCTCGATCGCGCCACCCCCTCCACTCCGGTGGAACCCGCGGGCATCCGCGCCGCGCTCGACGCCGCGCGCGCCACGGGCTACGCGTGGACGGTCGACACCTTCGCGGAGGGCATCGGATCCGTCGCCGCGCCGATCCGCGATCCCCGCGGGAAGGTCATCGCCGCGGTCCACGCGCACGGCCCGTCGTACCGGTTCCCGAAGCCGGGCCGCGAGGCCGCGATCGGGGCCGAACTCGTGCGTGCGGCCGAGCGCATCGAGGGCAAGCTCGCCGGTTCCTAGGAACCGTCCGAGGTCACTGGTACCATCCCTCCTCAAGGGCGACGCCGTCGCCCCGTGAGGTTCTCTTCTCGGTTCGTCTCCGTCCCGGGTGTGAACCTCCCCGGCACGACGCGGCATCACGCCGCGGAAGGAGTACGAACACGATGGACACCACCCCGTCCTTCCTCGACCTGGGGATCTCGACCGCGGTCGTCGAGGCCCTCAAGGCGCGCAACATCCTCGCCCCGTTCCCGATCCAGGCCCTCGTGATGGAGGACGCCCTCGCGGGTCACGACGTCCTCGCGAAGTCCAAGACCGGCTCGGGCAAGACCCTCGGCTTCTCGATCCCGATCGTGGAACGGCTCGAGAAGGGCGCCGCGACGCCGAGCGCCCTCGTCCTCGTCCCGACGCGCGAGCTCGCGCAGCAGGTCTCCGAGGACATCACCCCGATCGCCACCGCCCGCGGCCTGAAGGTCGGCGTCGCCTACGGCGGCGTGAGCATCAACGAGCAGGCCAAGGGCGTCGGGAAGGCGCACATCATCATCGCCACCCCGGGCCGCCTCGAGGACCTCGCGGAACGGCGCATGGTCTCGCTCGGCACGATCCGCATCCTCGTCCTCGACGAGGCCGACCGCATGCTCGACATGGGGTTCCAGCCCCAGGTCGACCGCATCGTGCGTCGCCTCCCGAAGGACCGCCAGACGATGTTCTTCTCCGCCACGCTCGACGGCGACGCGGGGCGTATCGCGCAGGCCTACACGCGCGAGGCGCGCCGCCACGAGGTCGTCTCCGAGACGAAGATGGTCGACTCGATCGACCACCGCTTCGTGCCGGTGTCGGCGCAGGGCAAGGTGGACGCGCTCGTCGAGATCCTCGAGAAGGACCGCGGCCTCACGCTCGTCTTCGTTCGCACGAAGCGCGGCGCCGACCGCCTCGTCCACAAGCTCAAGCAGCGCGGCCTGCGCGTCGAGGGCATGCACGGCGACATGACGCAGCCGGCGCGCCAGAAGGCGCTCAAGCGCTTCGAGGCCGGGAGCGTCGACGTCCTCGTCGCGACCGACGTCGCGGCGCGCGGTCTGGACCTCGACGGCATCAGCCACGTGATCAACTTCGACCCGCCGGAAGACGACAAGGCCTACGTGCACCGCATCGGCCGGACCGCCCGCGCCGGTCGCAGCGGCATCGGCGTGACGCTCGTCACCGCCGAGCAGCAGGGCGACGTGAGCCGCCTCGCGGCGCGCCTGGACCTCCACGAGGAGTTCCAGGAGGAGGGCATGAAGGTCGCCCCCCCGCGCACGGTGTTCTCGGGTTCGAAGTCCGGTCGCCGCTCGTCGCTGCGCTCGCGCGGTCGTCGGCGCTGACCCGACGTCGCTGACCCGACGCTAGAGCGTCGGGCAGGCCGTCTCGTCGGGCAGCAGCGGCCGCAGGGCCAGGTGCCAGCGCTCGCCCTCGCTCGTCCACGGCGTCATCTGATTCGTGGACTCGAAGAGCGGGCGAAGCGTCTCGAGATCCGCGCCCGTGACGACGCCGCAGCGTGTCTCGAGCCCGGAGATCGGGTCACCGCCGAACGACGCGAGCGGGGTCGCGAGCGGCCAGGCGACCTCCTGCTGCGGGAGCGTCGGGTCGTCGTACGGCGCGTAGGGCTCGACGAAGATCGCCATCGACGTGTACGCGTAGGGCCCGGTCGGGCCGACGACGTCCATCTCCGACTCGAGCCACGAGAGATCGGTCAGCGTGCCGAGGAACGCGAACAGCGTCGCGCGCGCCTCGACGTTGTCCGTGCAGCCGTCGAACCCGAGCGCGTAGGCCGAGACCGTGTGCGTCGCGCCCTCCACGGTCGTCGTGAACACCGTCGAGCCGACGTCGGCGACCCCGCAGAAGTCGTCGTAGCTCGCGTCGACGAACAGTCCGGCGTCGCGCGCGGCCTCGAGCACCTTCTGCATGCCGGACCCGGTGAGGCGGCTCGAGAGCACCGGCGGGAGCGCGGGTGAGGGGTAGATCTCGATCTGCGGGCCGGTGAAGATCGCGGTCCCGTCCCCGTAGAGCGAGAAGGTCGGAACGGACGTGAGGACGTACTGCGGCGGCACGAACCCGCCCACCATGTCGACGCGCAGGACCAGGTCCGAGGAACCCGTCGCGTAGGCGATCCCACCGCTCCCGGGACCGCCGTCGCCGCCGTCGGCGAGCCGACCGCAGGACGCGGCCAGCACCGCCAGGGACACCACCATCGCCGTCCGGAACCGCCGCATCACGCCTCCATCTTGTCGTGGATACCCCTCCGACGCCCGGAGGCCTCCGGGCGGTTCCCCGCGTGCCCCCGGCCCGTCGCCGCTCGGGGGTGACGACCACCCTCGCGACCGGGGATGCTGTGTCCCAGCGGCCCCGACGGGGCCCGACCCCTGGGAGGAACCGGTGCGGCTGAACCCCGAATCGATCGCGCGCGCGAGCAGCAGGCACCCCTGGCGCACGATCGGCGTCTGGGTGCTGCTGATCGGCGTGATGGGCTGGGTCAGCCAGCGCTACCTGGCCGACGTCCTCACCCAGGACATCGCCTTCACGAACCGGCCCGACTCCGTGAAGGTCCAGGAGGCGATCGACCGCTCCTTCCCCCAGGCGAGCGGCTCCGCCGACACCGTCTTCTTCCTCGTCCAGGGCGACGAGGGCGCCGCCGAGGAACCGGCCTTCCAGGCGTCCGTCGCCGAGGTCGCCGACGCCGTGCGCGGCCTCGACGGCGTCGTCGAGGGTCCCGTCTTCACCTACCTCGACCTCCGCGGCCAGGCGCGGTCGCTGCTCCTGCCGGACGGGGCGGCCGCGGTCGCGGCGGCGGCGAGGTCAGCGACGACGGTCGCGTCCGGCGCGGTGAGTTGCACCG
>JBJTHT010000034.1:0-2249 GCA_046094605.1 Actinomycetota bacterium
ACCCGACACCGATGCCGACGACGAGGGCCGCGAGAGCGACCGCCGCTTCCATCCGCCCACCCCTTCCATCACGTAGGGAGACGGAAGGCCACGGGGCCCGCCGGACGCGTGCGAAAACCGATCTAGGGCGTGGGACGGCCCGCGGGGGCCGGTTCCTCCATCGATTGCTCGGATGCCGCTCGGATGGGTTCGCTCATCGGTGTTCGTCTGCGTCTCGGTGGAGCCTCGGGACCTTCCGGAACTCCCCGAGCGTACGACCGGGTTCGGACGGAGACAACGGGCGTGGTCAGGCGTCTTCGGCGGCGGGGTCCAGGGCCAGCGCTTCCGCGGCCGCGCGGCGCGCCAACCCCGGGGCGTACCCCCGTCGGGCGAGGTGCTCCGCGAGGCGCCGTGCGGCGACCTCCCGGGGGACGTCGGCGAGGCGCGAGACCCTCGACCGGGCCAGGGCGACAGCACGGGCTTCCTCATCGCCCCCCGACTCGGCCATCACGCGCTCGATGGTCGACCGATCGACGCCACGGGCCGCGAGAGACGCTTGGATCGCGCGGCTCCCGCGGAGGCGGCGCCCGGTCCCCTCCTGCACGGCGGCGCGGGCGAAGGCCTCATCGTCGACGAGGCCGACCCTCGCGAGGTTGTCGAGTTCCTCATCGATCTCGACCGACGAGAAGCCGGCGGCGAGGAGCCGCCGACGGAGTTCCGCCCGCGAGCGAGCGCGCACGGACAACACTCCGAGCGCACGCTCGTGGAGGGACCGCGGCTGCGAGCGCGACGACCGGCCGGACGCGCCGGCCACGACCTAGCTCGCCGGGGCGGCCGCCCGCGGGCGGGCGGGCTTGGCCGCCGCCTTGGGGGACTCCTCGGCCACCGCGTCGTCCACCGGGTCGGGGACCGCGCGGATCGGGGTGTCGCCGTCACCGAAGGACGCGATGCCCACCGCCTCGCGGACCCGACGCTCGATCTGTTCCGCCACGTCGCGGTGCTCGACCAGGAACGTGCGTGCGTTCTCGCGTCCCTGTCCGAGCTGTTCGCCCTCGTAGGTGAACCAGGCCCCGCTCTTCTTGACGAGGTCGAGTTCGATGCCGATGTCGAGGAGGCTGCCCTCGCGGGAGATCCCGACGCCGTACATGATGTCGAACTCGCACTGGCGGAAGGGCGGCGCGACCTTGTTCTTGACGACCTTCACGCGGGTGCGCGAGCCGACGACCTCGGTTCCGTCCTTGAGGTTCTCGACCTTGCGCACGTCGAGACGGACCGACGAGTAGAACTTGAGCGCGCGACCGCCGGTGGTCGTCTCGGGGTTGCCGAACATGACTCCGATCTTCTCGCGGAGCTGGTTGATGAAGATCGCGGTCGTGTCGTAGCGCGAGAGCGTGCCGGCGAGCTTGCGCATCGCCTGGGACATCAGACGCGCCTGCAGACCGACGTGCGAGTCGCCCATCTCGCCCTCGATCTCGGCGCGGGGCACGAGGGCCGCCACGGAGTCGACGACGACGACGTCGAGCGCGCCGGAGCGCACGAGCATGTCGGCGATCTCGAGCGCCTGCTCGCCCGAGTCGGGCTGGGAGACGAGGAGCTCGTCGATGTTCACACCGAGACGTGCCGCGTACGACGGGTCGAGCGCGTGCTCGGCGTCGATGAACGCCGCGATGCCGCCGCGCCGCTGCGCCTCCGCGATGATGTGGAGGGTGACCGTGGTCTTGCCCGAGCCCTCGGGCCCGTAGACCTCGACGATCCGGCCACGCGGGATGCCGCCGACGCCGAGCGCGACGTCGAGGGCGAGGGAACCGGTCGGGATGACGGAGATGCCCGCCCCCATCGGATGCTCGCCGAGCTTCATCACCGCGCCCTTGCCGTACTGCTTCTCGATCTGCGAGAGCGCGACGTCGAGCATCTTGTCCCGGTCCACCGAAGCCTCCTGTCGTCCCCACCGGGCGCCAGCCCGGCCGGGCGCGACCGTGCCCGGACGGAGGACGCTATCCCCTGCCTCTGACATGGATTACACCCCCGTAGTTATCGGCCTGCAACGCCGAGAACCTATCCGAACACATGTTCGGGGTCAACCACCCAGGGGGAACCTTCCGAGCAGGTCGTATCGGGGGCCGCCCTCCCCGAACAGGGACCGGAACAGGCACGCGGCGTCCACGGGGAACGGGTCCCCGAAGGGGCCCTCCGGGAGGTCTGCGAGCCGAGCGGGCGGATCGAACCTGGCGAGGGTCACGTGGGGGTGGAAGGGGCGGTCGTCCCCGGGG
>JBJTHT010000035.1:0-2288 GCA_046094605.1 Actinomycetota bacterium
CCACCCCGGCTCGCGGGGGGTGGGCACGTCCACGCGCGCGGGGGCGCTCGTCGCGGGCGCCCGCGCCGGGCTCGTGCGCGTCGCCGTCCTCGCGATCGACCCGACCTCGCCGTTCACGGGCGGCGCGCTCCTCGGTGACCGCCTGCGCATGCAGTCGCATGCGACCGACCCCGGTGTGTTCATCCGGTCCATGGCGACGCGCGGCCACCTCGGGGGGATGGCGCTCGCCGCACCCGAGGCCGTGCGCATCCTCGACGCCGCGGGCAACGACCTCGTGGTCGTGGAGACCGTCGGCGTCGGACAGGCCGAGGTGGACGTCGCGGCGGCGACCGACACCACGCTCGTCGTCGTCTCGCCGGGCTGGGGCGACGCGGTGCAGGTCGCGAAGGCCGGCATCCTCGAGATCGCCGACGTGTTCGTCGTGAACAAGGCCGATCGCGAGGGCGCCGACGTCGCCGCGCGCGACCTCGAGGCGATGCTGCGGACCGGACCCGCGCTCCCGTGGACGCCGCCGGTGGTGCGCGTCGCGGCGGCGACCGGCGCGGGGCTCGACGATCTCTGGGAGGCGATCGGCCGCCACCGCGCGTGGCTGACCGCGGACGGACGTCTCGAGGATGCGCGGCGCACGCGCCTGCTCCGCGAGGTCGAGGCGCTCGCCGCGGAACGCGGACGCGCGGACCTCCGCCGACGCCTCGAGGCCGACCAGGATCTCGGCGACGCGCTCGCCGCGCGTCGCCTCGACCCGTACGCGGCCGCCGCTATGCTTGCCGCGTCGCGGTAGTCCCGCACGGGGAGGCCCGGTGACCGAGGAGCGTTCCACCCTCTCGGGCGAACCGATCCGTCCCGTCTACGGACCCGGCGACCTCCCGGAACGCGATCCCGGTGAACCCGGCCGGTTCCCCTTCACGCGCGGCGTCTACCCGAGCATGTACCGCGGGCGCCTGTGGACGATGCGCCAGTTCGCCGGCTACGGCTCGCCGGCCGAGACGAACGCGCGCTACCGCTATCTCCTCGACCAGGGCCAGACCGGCCTCTCGGTCGCCTTCGACATGCCGACGCTCATGGGCCGTGACTCCGACGACCCGGCCAGCGAGGGGGAGGTCGGCCGCTGCGGCGTGGCGACCGATTCGCTCGACGACATGGAGGACCTGTTCCGCGGCATCCCGCTGGGCGAGATCTCCACCTCGATGACGATCAGCGGTCCGGCGGTCGTGCTCTTCGCGTTCTTCCTCGCGGCGGCCGAGCGCCAGGGCGTGCCGTGGGACCGCCTCGACGGCACCCTCCAGACCGACATCCTCAAGGAGTACATCGCGCAGAAGGAGTGGATCTTCCCGCCCCGACCGCACCTGCGCCTGATCGGGGACCTCCTCGCGTTCTGCGCGGAGCGCGTCCCGCGGTTCCATCCGATCTCGGTGAGCGGCTACCACATCCGCGAGGCCGGCTCGACGGCGGCACAGGAACTCGCGTACACGCTCGCGGACGGCTTCGCCTACGTGGAACTGGGGATCCAGCGGGGCCTCGACGTGGATCGGTTCGCCCGGGGCCTCTCCTTCTTCTTCAACGCCCACATCGACTTCTTCGAGGAGATCGCCAAGTACCGCGCCGCCCGACGGATCTGGGCGACCGAGCTGCGCGAGCGCTACGGAGCGCGCACCGACGAGGCGTGTCGCCTCCGGTTCCACACGCAGACCGCAGGCGTCTCACTCACCGCGCAGCAGCCGATGAACAACGTCGTGCGCACGACGGTGGAGGCGCTCGCGGCGGTCCTCGGCGGCACGCAGTCGCTCCACACGAACGCCCTCGACGAGGTCCTGGCGCTCCCGACCGCGGCGGCCGCTAAGCTCGCCCTGCGCACCCAGCAGGTGATCGCGTACGAGACGGGAATCCCGAGCGTCGCCGACCCGCTGGGCGGGTCGTACTACGTCGAGGCCCTCACCGACCGCATGGAGGAACGCGCGCGCGAGGAGTTCGAGCGCATCCGGAAGATGGGGGAGGACGGTTCGATGCTCGAGGGTGTGCTCGCCGGCATCGAGGTCGGCTACTTCCAGTCCGAGATCGCGGAGTCGGCGTTCCGGGAACAGGAACGCCTCGAGGCCGGCGACCTCGTGAAGGTCGGCATGAACGCCTTCGTCGAGGAGGACGAGGAACCGCTGGACACGCTCGTCATCGGCCCCGAGGTCGAGCGCGAGGCGCTCGCCCGCGTGGCGCGGGTGCGGGCCGAGCGCGACGGGGCGGGGGGGGGGGGGGGGGCCCGGGGGGCGCGCGCCCCCCCCCCCCCCCGCCCCCCC
>JBJTHT010000036.1:0-10416 GCA_046094605.1 Actinomycetota bacterium
CTCGGGTCGCTTCGTGCTCGACCGTGGCGTCCACGGCTGGTTCGGACGGTGGCTCGTGAACGGCGCCGGGGACGGCCTCGTGCGGCTCGATCTGCGACCGACGGCGCGTGCGACGGCGGGACCGTTCCCCGTCGGACTGCGGACGCTCTGGGTGAGCCTCGAGGACCCCGATGGGTTCCTCGCGGCGCTCGCGCGCACCGAGGGGTGATTGCCCCCGCCGGGGGCCCCGCCTATCCTGAACACATGTTCGATTCCCCCGTGCTCGGGGTCGACCCCGGCCTGGCCTCCGTGGGCGTCGCCGCGGTCGGGATGGAGGGGCGCCGCCCCGTCCTCCTGGGCGCCGAACTGGTCGCCACCGACGCGGGCGACCCGGAGGCCGAGCGGCTCGCCACGATCCACGACGCGGTCGCGGCCGCGATCGAGCGCCATCGCCCGACGAGCCTCGCCGTGGAGCGGGTCATGTGGAACCGCAACCAGGGCAGCGCGCTGCACGTCGCGCGCGCGACCGGCGTCATCCTGCTCGCGGCGCAGCGCGCCGGTCTCGCCGTGGAGGAGTACGGGCCGCTCGAGGTGAAGATGGCCGTCACCGGCTCGGGCGTCGCCGACAAGCGCGCCGTGCGCGATGCGCTCGCGCGCCTGCACGGCCTGCGCGGCGTACCGGACCAGCCCGACGCCGCCGACGCGGTGGCCGTCGCGCTCTGCCACCTCACGAACGCGCGTTCCCGCCGGTTGGTGACGCGGTGATCGCGTTCCTCGAGGGAGAGATCGTCGAGCGCGGGGGGAACCGCGTCGTGCTCGACGTGGACGGGGTCGGCTACGACCTCGCCGTACCGACCTCGACCGTCGCCGCCCTCCCGCCGGTGGGTCGGCGCGCGCGCGTGCACACGCGGCTCGTCGTCCGCGACGACGCGCTCGTCCTCTACGGGTTCTCGTCGGTGGAGGAGCGGGCGTCGTTCGATCTGCTCACGACCGTGACCGGCGTTGGGCCCAAGGTGGCGCTCGCGTTCCTCTCCACGCTGACCCCGCATGCGCTGCGCCGCGCCGTCGCCTCGGGCGACGTCGCGGCGCTCACCGTCGTCCCGGGCGTCGGCAAGAAGGTCGCCCAGCGTGTCGTGCTCGACCTGAAGGACCGCCTCGGGGGTCCCGACGCGATCGCCGAGGGACCGCTCGCCGACGTCCGCGAGGCGCTGCTCCAGCTGGGACTCACACCGCAGGAGGCGAGCGAGGCGATCGCGGCGCTGCCGGGTGACGGTTCTCCGGAGGAACTCCTGCGCGAGGCGCTCCGACGCGTCGGGAGGGAGCCCGTCCGTGGCTGACGAACGGCTCGTCTCGACCGATCTCCCCGAGGAGGAACGCGCGTTCGACGCCGCGCTCCGGCCCACGTCGCTCGCGGAGTTCGTCGGGCAGGAACGCATCAAGGAACAGCTCGGGCTCCTGATCGACGCCGCGCGGTCGCGCGGCGAGACGGTGGACCACCTCCTGTTCTCCGGGCCGCCCGGGCTCGGCAAGACGACGCTCGCTGGCATCGTCGCGAACGAACTCGGCGTCGGGTTCCAGCCGACCTCCGGGCCCGCGCTCGATCGTCCCGGCGATCTCGCCGCCATCCTCACGAACCTGCAGGAGGGCGACGTCCTCTTCGTCGACGAGATCCACCGCATGCCGCGGCCCGTCGAGGAGGTGCTCTATCCGGCGCTCGAGGACTTCCAGCTGGACGTGGTGCTCGGCAAGGGGCCGAGCGCGCGAAGCATCCGCCTGGACCTCCCGCGGTTCACGCTCGTGGCCGCGACCACCCGGCCCGGGCGCATCACGCTCCCGCTGCGCGAACGGTTCGGGTTCTCGCCGCGCCTCGACTACTACTCGCCCGAGGATCTCGCGCTCGTGGTGCGTCGCTCCGCGGGGATCCTCGGCGTCGCCATCGCCGATGACGGTGCCATGGAGATCGCCCGGCGGTCCCGCGGCACGCCCCGCATCGCCAACCGGCTCCTGCGCCGCGTGCGCGACGTCGCCCAGGTGCGCCACGACGGCGGCATCACCGGCGACATCGCCCGCGACGGGTTGGCCGTGTTCGAGGTCGACGAGGAGGGCCTGGATCGGCTCGACGTCGCCGTCCTCGGTGCCGTGGTCCGTAAGTTCGGCGGCGGCCCCGTCGGCCTATCGACCCTTGCGGCCGCGGTCGGCGAGGAGCCCGACACGATCGAGGACGTCGTTGAGCCCTACCTCCTGCAGCTCGGATTCCTCCAGCGGACCCCCCGGGGCCGCGTCGCGACGGAGCGCGCGTGGCGGCACCTCGGCGAGCACGTCGAGGGCGCCCTCCCGCTCTGAGGGGCGGCCGTTCGGGGACGGTATGCTTCCCTCGCTTCCGAGGGAGGGGACAGGTCGGTGCTGCTCGCGCAGGCGCAATCGGGATCGTCGCTCGGCGGTCTCCTGCTGCCCCTGATCCTCTTCGGGGCGATGTACCTCTTCCTGATCCGGCCCCAGCGCGCGCGACAGAAGTCCCAGCAGCGCATGCTCGCCGACCTCGGCGTGGGCGATCGGATCATGACGGCGGGCGGCATCTTCGGGCTCGTCGTCGCCATGGACCAGGACGCCGGTCGCGTGACGGTGGAACTCGCCCCCGGCGTCCACGTCGAGATGCTCCGTGCGGCGGTGCGCGAACGCATCGTCGACGGGGAGGCCGACGCCCGCCCGTGATCGGACGGCTGCCGTGAGACCGCGCCGCCTCTGGGCCTCCATCGTCCTGGTCGTCCTGCTCGCCGGCGGGTCCGGCGCACTCTGGGCGATCGGTGAGCGTCCCGTCCTCGGGCTCGACCTCGAGGGGGGCGTGTCCGTCATCCTCACCGCGCCGGCCGACACGAGTTCGGACGTCATGACGCGCGCCCTCGAGAACATCCGTCGCCGCATCGATGCCTTCGGCACCGCGGAGCCCCAACTCCTCGTCTCCGGCACGAACATCGAGGTGCAGATCCCGGGCCTCGCGCGCGGCGCCGTCGAGCCGCGCGCCGTCGAGAAATACTGCCTGCGCGATGCCGGCGCGATGGACTACGGCTGCTTCGACACCGCGCAGGCGGCGACCGACGCGCTCGATGCGACCGAGGTGCAGGAGGTCCTGCGGTCGGTCTGCGTGACGGGTGCGGTCTGGGGGGAACAGCCGCCGTGCTTCCCGACGGCCAAGGACGCTCGTGCCGCCGTGAAGGCCCTCGCCGTCGCCGCCGGGACGTCGTCGGCGACACCGACGCCTGCGCCGAGCGCGGGCGCGGGGCCGGCGCCCGTCACCTCCTTCTGCGTCACCGGCACCCGGCTCGCGACCGACCCCTGCTACGACTCGCAGTCCGACGCGCAAGCGGCGGTCGACGCGGCCGGGGTCGGGGCCCCGACGATCGACTACTGCCTCACCCAGGACGGTCAGGGCCTCTCGACCGCGTCCGGGCCGGCCTGCGCCGCGACCGAGGCCGCGGCGACCGCGACGCTCGACGGGCTGAGCGTCCAGCGACGGTCGCAGGAGTTCTGCGTCGTGAGTTCCGCCGGCAAGGACCTCGGATGCTTCCCGACGGAGGACGAGGCGACGACCGTCCTGCAGGAGACCGGCCAGGAGCGCCTCCTCGAGGTCATCGGCAAGACCGCGCGCCTCGAGATGCGCGAGGTCATCCAGCTCATCTCGCCCGCCGACAGCACCTACGACCTGACGCCGGTCACCTGCGCCACCACCGAGGAGAAGGCGACGCCCGAGTGTTCGCCGGAGGCGCTCGCCGATCAGCAGGTCGTCTACGAGGGCGATCCGAGCCAGATCATGGTGGTGGGCACCGACGTCGGGAACAAGCCGCCGAAGTACGTGCTCGGCCCCGTCGGGCTGACGGGCGACGCCATCAAGAAGGCGACGGCGGTCTACGCGTCCGGCGGAACGACATCGACGAACGTCGGGTGGCAGGTCGACTTCACGCTCACGGGCGCCGGCGCCCAGGCGTTCGGCGAGCTGACGAGCCGCCTCGTGCAGAAGGACCTCGCGATCATCGTCGACGACCGCGTCCTGTCGGCGCCGACCGTGCAGACGGCGATCACCGGCGGCGCCGGGACGATCTCGGGCTCCTTCACGGAGGGTGAGTCGAAGGACCTCGCGACCGTGCTCAACGCGGGTGCGCTCCCGGTGAACCTGACCACCGAACAGGTCGTCACCGTGAGCCCGACGCTCGGCAAGGAGTCGCTCGATCAGGGTCTGCGTGCGGGTCTCGTCGGCCTCGCGGCCCTCGCCCTGTACCTGCTCTTCTACTACCGGCTCCTCGGGATCGTGGCGTTCCTCGGGATGAGCGCGTGGGCGCTCCTGGCGTTCGCCCTCGTGACCCTCGCGGGGAGCGCGATCGGCTACAGCATGACCCTCGCGGGTGTCGCCGGCCTCGTGATCTCGCTCGGCGTGACGGCCGACTCCTACATCGTCTTCTTCGAGCGCTTCAAGGACGAGATCCGCGCCGGCCGCGCCCCGCGCGCCGCGGTCCAGCCCGCGTTCCGTCGGGCCTACCGCACGATCGTCGCGGCCGACATCGTCACCGGTCTGGCCGCCGTCATCCTCTACGTGACCGCCGTGAGCTCGGTCCGCGGGTTCGCCCTCTCGCTCGGTGTGGCGACCGCGCTGGACCTCTTCGTCGTGTACTTCTTCAAGCGGCCCGTCGTGTTCCTCATCGCGCGGAGCGAGCGGCTCGTGAACCTCCGCGGATTCGGTCTGACCAGCGCCACGGCGTCGGGGCCGGTGCCCGGGGAGGCCTCGTGAGCGTCGCGACCGCCATCGCGACCTTCCGCGGCCACCGCACGCCGCGGTTCCTGATCGTCCAGCGCCGCCGTCGATGGGTCCTGCTCTCCGGGAGCGTGATCCTCGTCTCGCTGCTGGGGTTCGCGGTCCGGGGGATCAACTACTCGATCGACTTCACCGGCGGGACGCAGTTGCTCATGGACAACCCCGCCGGCGCGTCGGTGGGGGAGATCCGCGACGTCCTCGCCCCGGCGCCCTACGACCGTGCCGACGCCGAGGTGCAACTCGTGGGTGGCGCCCGCATCGCGATCCGCACGACGGCGCTCACCGACCTCTCCGCCGACCAGCGCACCGCGCTCATCGGCGCGCTGGCCGACGCGGCCGGAATCACGCCCGACGACGTGAGCCAGCAGGTCGTCGGGCCGACGTGGGGCGGGCAGATCTCGCGGCAGGCGCTCATCGGACTCGTCATCGTCCTGCTCGCCATCTCGCTCTACATCACGGTGCGGTTCGAGTGGAAGATGGCGATCGGGTCGATGGTGGCGCTGATCCACGACCTCATCATCACCGCGGGCGTGTACGCGGTCCTCGGTCGGGAGGTCGCCCCGGCCACGGTGATCGCCCTCCTCACGATCCTCGGGTTCTCCCTCTACGACACCGTCGTGATCTACGACAAGGTGAAGGAGAACACCGAGAGCCCCGCGCTCTTCGCCAAGCGGACCTACGAGGAGGTCGCCAACGACTCGATGAACCAGGTGCTCATGCGCTCGGTGAACACGTCGCTCGTCGTCGTGCTCCCGATCGCCTCGCTCCTGTTCTTCGGCGGCGAGACGCTCAAGGACTTCGCCCTCGCGATGCTCATCGGCGTCGTGACGGGCGCGTATTCGTCGATCTTCGTCGCGACGCCGCTCCTCGTCGTCCTCAAGGAACGTGAGCCGCGCCGCGCGGCGCAGCGCGAGCGCGTGCGCCGCGCGGCGCGCGCGCAGGATGCGGACGCGGCGTCGCCCGCCCCCATCACGGTCTCCCTTCCGGGCGAGCCGATGCGGCCCGCTCGACGCAAGACCACGCGCAAGCAGCGGCGGCGTCGGTGACGATCGAGCAGGTCCGGGCCCGCATCCGCGACATCCCGGACTTCCCCGAACCCGGGATCGTCTTCAAGGACATCACGCCGCTCCTCGCGGACCCCGTCGCCTTCTCGACCGCGATCGACCTGATCGTGCTGCACTTCGGGCGGGGGAACGTGGACAAGGTGGTCGGCATCGAGGCGCGCGGGTTCATCATCGGATCGCCCGTCGCGTACCACTTCGACGCCGGGTTCGTGCCGGTGCGCAAGGCCGGGAAGCTCCCCTCGGCGACGACCGCGGAGTCCTACGAGCTCGAGTACGGCCAGGCGACGATCGAGATCCACACCGACGCCATCACGCCCGGTGAGCGCGTGCTGATCGTGGACGACGTGCTCGCCACCGGGGGGACTGCGCGCGCGGCAGCGAACCTCGTCGAGCGGGTGGGCGGCAACGTCATCGGCCTCGCGTGCATCATCGAGCTCGGGTTCCTCGACGGTCGCACGCGCCTCGGCGACCTGGACGTGTACTCGCTGATCACGTACTGAGACGCGCCGCCGCGCCCGTACACTGGGGCGGAGGAGGCGCCGTGGAGGGACGCGACCAGGTCCGGACCGATCGCCGTGGCGGCCTGCTCGGGCGCCTGCGCTCGGCCCCGCCCGCACCCTCCCGCCCCTCGGTCGACGATCTCGTCCGCTCGATCCGCACCCGGGACCCCAAGGCCGACCTCGCCCGCGTCCAGCGCGCCTACGCCGTCGCCAACGCCGCCCACGAGGGTCAGCGGCGGATGTCCGGGGAGGACTACGTCGAACACCCCGTGGCGGTGGCCCGGAACCTCGTCGACATCGGGCTCGACACGACCACGGTCGTCGCTGCCCTCCTGCATGACACCGTGGAGGACACCCCCCTCACGCTCACCGACGTGCGCGAGGGCTTCGGCGACGAGGTCGCCTCCCTCGTCGACGGCCTCACGAAGCTCGACGCGCTCACCTTCCGCTCCCGGGAACAGGAACAGGCCGAGAACGTCCGCAAGATGATCATCGCGATGTCGGGGGACATCCGGGTCCTCCTGATCAAGCTCGCCGACCGGCTCCACAACATGCGCACGCTCGACGCGCTCGACCCCGAGCGGCAGCGACGGATCGCATCCGAGACCCTCTCGGTCTACGCGCCGCTCGCCGATCGGCTCGGGGTCCAGCGCTGGAAGTGGGAGCTCGAGGACCTGGCCTTCAAGACCCTGCACCCGGGTCCCTACCGCGAGATCGTCAGCCTCGTCGAACGCCGTCGCGAGGAGCGCGAGGCCTACGTGGATGGCCTCCTCGGCGCGGCGCGCCAGCGACTGCGCGAGGCGGGCGTCAAGGCCGAGGTGCAGGGACGGCCCAAGCACCTCTACTCGATCTACGAGAAGATGGTGCTCGGCGGCAAGGAGTTCAACGAGATCCACGACCTCGTCGGGATCCGCATCCTCGTCGAGACCATCCGCGACGCGTACGCCGCCCTGGGTGCGATCCACGCCCTCTGGCGCCCGGTCCCGGGTCGCTTCAAGGACTACGTCGCGATGCCCAAGGAGAACATGTACCAGTCGCTGCACACGACGGTGCTCGGTCCCGGCGGGCGACCGCTCGAGGTGCAGATCCGCACCCGCGACATGCACCGGACCGCGGAATACGGCATCGCGGCACACTGGCGGTACAAGGGTGGCGGGGAGCGCAAGACCAAGGACGCCGCCGATCTCGCGTGGCTCGCGCAGATGCTCGACTGGCTGCGCGACGCCGCCGATCCCTCCGACGTCATGGAAGGGCTGCGGATCGACCTCTACGGCGATCAGGTCTTCGTGTTCACCCCGAAGGGCGACGTCGCGAACCTCCCCGCCGGCGCGACGCCCGTGGACTTCGCGTACGGCGTCCACACGGAAGTCGGCCACCGCACGATCGGCGCGAAGGTGAACGGCAAGCTCGTCCCGCTCGACTACCAGCTGCGTACGGGCGACACGGTCGAGGTGCTCACCGGGCGCTCACCCGACGAGGGGCCATCCCAGGACTGGCTGACCTTCGTGGTCTCACCGCGAGCGCGCACGAAGATCCGTCAGTGGTTCACGCGGGAACGCCGCGAGGACGCGTTGGAGGAGGGTCGCGACGCGCTCCAGCGGCTCATGCGCAAGCAGGGCGTGCCGATCCGGCGGCTCGCGACGGAGGAGTCCCTCCGGTCGCTCGCCGCCGAGATGTCCTTCCCCGACCTCGATGCGCTCTACGTCGCGCTCGGAGAGGGGCAGGTCTCCCCGCAGTCCGTCGTCGCGAGGCTCACGCGGAACGCCGCAGACGTGGACGAGGGCGTCGCGGACATCCCGCTCGCGCGCCCGGTGCGCCTCCCGGAGTCCACGAGCGGCGTCGTCGTCCAAGGCGACGAGGACGTCTGGGTGCGGCTTGCGCGGTGCTGCACGCCCGTCCCGGGGGACGCGATCCTCGGCTTCATCACGCGCGGCCGTGGCGTCTCCGTCCACCGCACCGACTGTCCGAACGCCGCGGAGTTCCGCGCGGAACCCGATCGGCTGATCGACGTGTCGTGGCGCCCCGGCCGCGGGACCTCGTTCTCCGTCGCGGTGCAGGTCGAGGCCCTCGACCGCACGCGGCTCCTCTCCGACGTGGCTGCGGTGCTGTCCGACCACTCCGTGAACATCCTCTCGGCGACGACGACGGTCCGGAAGGACCGGACCACGTCGATCCGCTTCACCTTCCAGCTCGCCGACATCGCGCACCTCGAGGGCCTCCTCGCGGCGGTCCGCGGGGTCGAGGGCGTCTTCGAGGCGTTCCGCGTCGTCCCTCGCTGAGCGGTTCCCCGGTCCGCGGAGGGTGCCGCGATACGATGCCCGCCGCATGTGGGTCGACGCCTTCTCGGACAACGGCTACGACGAGAACTGCTGGGTGATCGCCGCCGACGGCGGTGAGGACGCGGTCGTCGTGGATCCCGGGTTCGCGCCGGACCGGGTCCGCGGGCTGCTCGAGGCGGCCGGACGGCGCCCCGTGGCCGTCCTCGCCACGCACGGTCACCACGACCACATCGGCGCCGCCCAGGCCTTCTGCGGCGAGGACCTGCCGCTCGTGATCCACGAGGCGGACGCCCCGGCCCTCGCCGACGCCCGCGCGTGGGGCGGCGGGTACGACGCCCCGTCGCAGTCCGTCCCCGACCTGCGGACCGTCGTCGACGGCGACGTGCTCT
Source organism: Actinomycetota bacterium (assembly GCA_046094605.1). Classification (GTDB taxonomy): domain Bacteria; phylum Actinomycetota; class UBA4738; order UBA4738; family HRBIN12; genus JBJTIF01. The sequence continues at coordinate 9,016 of JBJTHT010000036.1, forward strand.
CCTTCGCGGGGTTCTCGATCCGCGTCGTCCACGCGCCCGGTCACACGCCGGGCAGCGTCCTCTACGCCACCGACGGCTGGATCCTCTCGGGCGACGTCGTCTTCGCGGGCGCGATCGGCAGGAGCGACTTCCCGAACTCCTCGCCGACGGCGATGGACGTGAGCCTCGCGCGGGTCCTCGCGTTCCCCGATCATCTCGACGTCTTCCCCGGCCACGGACCGCGCACGACGGTCGGCCGCGAGCGCACGACGAACCCGTACCTGCGGGGGCGCTGATGGAGCTCGCGCCGCCCCGCGGAACCGACGACCTGCTCCCGCCGCGCTCGGACGCGATGCTCGGGCTCTACGACGCCGCGCACGCGGCGGCGGCGCTCCGCGGGTTCCGCTACGTCGAGACGCCGACGTTCGAGCACACGGAACTCTTCGCGCGCACCGCGGGTGACACCTCCGACGTCGTGACGAAGGAGATGTACACGTTCGAGGACCAGGGCGGGCGCTCGATGACCCTGCGCCCGGAATCCACCGCCGCGGTCGTCCGCGCCTACCTCGCGAACGCGCACGACCTCGGCACGGCGTTCCGCGGCTACTACGTCCACACGAACTTCCGCCACGCGCGTCCGCAGGCGGGCCGCCTGCGCGAGTTCCGCGTCTTCGGCGCCGAGGTGATCGGGTCGCCCTCGCCGGCCGCCGACGTCGAGGTGATCGCGACGGCCGATGCGTTCCTGCGCGGGCGCGGACTCGCGCGCCAGACCCTGCGGCTGAATTCGATCGGCGACGCCGCGTGTCGGCCCGCGTACCGCGAGGCGCTCGTCGCGCACCTGCGGCCCCACGCAGCCGAGTTCGACGAGGACTGCCGAACCCGCCTCGAGGCGAACCCGATGCGCGTGCTCGACTGCAAGGTCGACGGGGACCACCCGGCGGTGCGCTCCGCGCCGGCGATCACCGACCACCTCTGCGACGCGTGCGCCGAGCACCTCGCGGGCGTGCGCGCGGGGCTCGACGCGGCGGGGGTCGCGTGGGAACCGGACCCGCGCCTGGTCCGCGGTCTCGACTATTACACCCGCACGGCGTTCGAGTTCGTGACGCCGAGCCTGCCGGCGGGCCAGTCCACCGTCTGCGGCGGTGGACGCTACGACGGGCTCGCGGAGGTCCTGGGCGGGGCGTCCACGCCGGGCGTGGGCTTCGGCATGGGCCTGGACCGCGTGCTCATCGCGATGGAGGCCGAAGGCGTGGCGTGGCCGCGGCCGCGCGCGCCCTCCCCCACGGCGATCACGAAGCAGCGCGGCGCGCGTGGGCGCGGCCCCGCCACGCCGTCGGCCGCCAACGCGATGAGCCCGCGGTCCAGGCCCCTGGCGGAGCCCACGCCCCGCGTGGCCGCCCCCCCCCGGGCCACCCCGCGCCC
>JBJTHT010000037.1:0-4424 GCA_046094605.1 Actinomycetota bacterium
GGATCGCGGTCCGGCCCCGGAGCTCGTCGTCGGTGAGGTCGTCCACCTCGGGCTCGTACGTGGTCACGATCGCCGCGAGCTGCTCGAGCCGTCGGACCTTCCGGCCCTCGCCCGCTCCTATACTCCCGACGGGTCCGCGTCCGGGTCTGTGGTTGCCCGGGGAGCAGCTCCCCGGTAGTCGATGCCAGCCGCAGGCGAAGCGACCCACGTAAGGCGACCCTTGGTCGCTGAGCATGGTGCGGTTTAGACGTAAGTCCTGCCCGGGCGAGGGTGACCCCGCCCGGAGAAGGCGCTAAGTCGTCCCCCTGGGGCGGCGATCCCCTCCGCAGGCGAGTGTGGGGCCAAAGACCAGGTCAGCCGGACGCGGGCCCCTCCTCCCACCGCCGCTAGACTCGGGCTCCCCGGCACCGGTGAGGCGACGCGTGGTCATCCAGAGGCTCGGCACGATCGGCGAGGGCCGGAAGGTCCGACGGCTCGAGCAGCTCGCGGCGATCGTGACCACGTACGAGCCCGAGGTGGACGACCTCACCGACGACGAGCTCCGGGGCCGGACCGCGATCCTTCGCGAGCGTCTCGCCGCCGGGGAGACCCTCGAGGACCTCCTCCCGGAGGCGTTCGCGACGGTGCGGGAGGCGGCGCGGCGGACGATCGGACAGCGCCACTTCGACGTCCAACTCATGGGTGGCATGGTGCTCCACGAGGGGAGCATCGCGGAGATGCGCACCGGTGAGGGCAAGACCCTCACCTCGACCCTCGCCGCGTACCTGAACGCGCTGCCCGGCAAGGGCGTCCACGTCGTCACGGTGAACGACTACCTCGCGAAGCGCGACTCGGAGTGGATGGGCGGCGTGTTCCGGGCCCTCGGGCTCTCCGTCGGGCTCATCCAGGCCTCGATGTCGCCCGCGCAGCGCCGGCCCGCGTACGCGGCCGACATCACGTACGGGACGAACAACGAGTTCGGGTTCGACTACCTCCGCGACAACATGGCGATGCGGCCGGACGATCTCGTCCAGCGGGGCCACCCGTACGCGATCGTCGACGAGGTCGACTCGATCCTCATCGATGAAGCGCGGACCCCGCTCATCATCAGCGGGATGGTCGCGGACTCGGCGAAGTGGTACCAGACGTTCGCGCGCCTCGTCCCCCGTCTGCAGCGCGACGTCGACTACGAGGTCGACGAGGCGAAGCAGACGGTCGCGATCGCCGAGTCCGGTGTCGCGAAGGTCGAGGAGGCGCTCGGACTCGACAACCTCTACGAGCACGTCCACACCCCGCTCGTCCACCACCTCCAGAACGCGCTGCGCGCGAAGGAGCTCTACCACCGCGATGTCGAGTACCTCGTGACGGGCGGCGAGGTCAAGATCGTCGACGAGTTCACCGGGCGCGTCCTCGAGGGTCGCCGCTACTCCGAGGGCCTCCACCAGGCGATCGAGGCCAAGGAGGGCGTGCGCATCAAGGAGGAGAACCAGACGCTCGCCACGATCACGATCCAGAACTACTTCAAGATGTACGACAAGCTGGGCGGGATGACGGGAACCGCGCGCACGCAGCTCACCGAGTTCCAGGAGGTCTACTCGCTCGACGTCGTCGAGATCCCGACGAACCGGCCGATGGTGCGCGCCGACGATCAGGACCTCGTCTACAAGACCGAGGACGCCAAGTGGCGCGCCCTCGTCGAGGACCTCGTCCAGCGCCACGCCGCCGGCCAGCCCTGCCTCGTCGGCACGATCTCGATCGAGAAGTCCGAGATCCTCGCCGGGTACCTCGAGCGTCGGGGCGTACCGCACAACGTCCTGAACGCCAAGAACCACGAGCGGGAGGCGCAGATCGTCGCGCAGGCGGGCCGTCTCGGCGCGGTGACCGTCGCGACGAACATGGCGGGCCGCGGCGTCGACATCCTCCTCGGGGGCAACCCCGAGTACCTCGCGCGCCAGGAGATGGCCGCCCAGGGCTTCGACAACGATCGCTACCTGCTCTTCGAGATGGACGCCGAGGAGCGCGCCGCCTACGAGGCCGCCTACGCGCCGGTCCTCGCGGGGTTCAAGACCAAGACCGACGCCGAGCACGATGAGGTGGTCGCCGCCGGCGGTCTCTACGTGCTCGGCACCGAACGGCACGAGTCGCGCCGCATCGACAACCAGCTGCGGGGGCGCTCCGGTCGTCAGGGCGACCCCGGCGCGTCGCGGTTCTATCTGTCGCTGCAGGACGACCTCATGCGGATGTTCGCGAGCGACCGCGTGGCCGGGATCATGGAACGCCTCAACTGGCCCGACGACGAGCCGATCGAGGCCAAGATGGTCACCCGCGCGGTCGAGAGCGCGCAGAAGCAGATTGAGGAACTCAACTACGAGCGCCGCAAGAACATCCTCAAGTACGACGACGTGATGAGCACGCAGCGCAAGGTCATCTACGAGGAGCGTCAGCGGATCCTGCAGGGCGACGACCTCGAGGACCAGGCCACGGGCATGGTCGAGGAGGTCATCGAGCGGACGATCCGGCGCCTCGTGCCGGCCGATCTCTTCGCCGAGGACTGGGACCGCGACCTGCTGCTCGCCGGGCTGCGCGAGATCTATCCCTCGACGATCACGCGGGCAGCGCTGGACGAGGTCGGCTCGACCGAGGAGCTCATCGAGCAGGCGATCGAGGACGCCCTCGCGCGCTACGAGGAGCGCGAGACGCTCGTCGGGGAACCGACCATGCGCCAGCTCGAGCGCCTCGTGCTCCTGAACCTGACCGACACGAAGTGGCGCGAGCACCTCTACGAGATGGACTACCTCCAGGAGGGCATCCATCTGCGGGCGATCGCCCAGCGCGACCCCATCACCGAGTACCGCCGCGAGGCGTACGCGATGTTCGAGGAACTCACGGCCTCGATCCGAGAGGACTTCGTGAAGTACATCTACCGCGTCGAGCTCGTGCGCCAGGACGAGCCCGGTCGCCCGCGCCCGCAGCGCGTCTCCACGAACGCGCAGCAGGTGGCCGCGCCGACCGGTGGGGGCGGCGGGACGGCGACCGCGACCGACGTGCGCTCCGACAAGGTGCCGCGCAACGCCCCGTGCCCGTGCGGATCCGGCAAGAAGTACAAGAAGTGCCACGGCGCGGCCGCCTGAGGCACCTAGACTCCCCGCATGGACCAGCGCCTCGTCGATCTCACGGAACGCCTCGCCGCCGCGAAGGAGTTCCTTTGACGTCGAGGGCAAGCGCGCGCGCGTAACGGCCCTCGAGGCCGAGGCCTCGGCCCCCGACCTCTGGTCGGATCAGGCGCACGCCCAGCAGGTCACGACCCGGCTCGCCCGGTTGCGCGCGGAGGTCGAGCGCCACGACGCCTTCCTCGCCCGCCTCGAGGACGCCCGTGCGATGGACGAACTCCTCGCCGAGGAACCGGACGCCGCGCTCGCCGGCGACCTCGACACGACGCTCGGCGACCTCGCCCGCGACCTCGAACGCCTCGAGCTCGCCACGCTCCTCGGCGAGGCGTTCGACGGCAACGACGCGATCGCGACGATCCACGCCGGCGCCGGTGGGACCGAGTCGCAGGATTGGGCCTCGATGCTGCTGCGGATGTACCTGCGCTGGGCCGAACGCGAGGGCCTCGAGGCGGAACTCGACGAGGTCGTCCCCGGCGAGGAGGCCGGCATCAAGAGTGCGACGTTCATCCTCCATGGGACGAACGCCTACGGCCTGCTCGCGGCCGAACACGGCGTCCACCGGCTCGTGCGCATCTCGCCCTTCGACGCCGCGAAGCGTCGCCACACGTCCTTCGCGAACCTCGACGTCATCCCGCTCCTCGAGGAGACCGACGAAGAGGACATCGAGATCGACCCGAAGGACCTGCGCGTGGACGTCTACCGCTCGAGCGGTCCGGGTGGCCAGTCGGTGAACACGACCGACTCCGCCGTGCGCATCACGCACCTGCCGACCGGGCTGAGCGCGGCGTGCCAGAACGAGCGCTCGCAGCTGCAGAACCGGGCGGTCGCCCTTCGCATCCTCAAGGCGCGCCTCGCGGAACTGGAGCGGCGCAAGCGGGAGCAGCAGATCGAGACGCTCCGCGGCGCGCGGCGCGGCATCGACTTCGGATCGCAGATCCGGTCCTACGTCCTCGCGCCCTACCGCATGGTGAAGGACCACCGCACCGAGGAGGAGACGAGCGACGTGGACCGCGTCCTCGATGGCGACCTCGAGGCGTTCGTGGTGGCCGAACTCAGGCGGCGGGCGGGGGCGCGGGGGGGGGGGGGGGGGCCCCCCCCCGGCCCCCCCCCCCGGCCGCCCCACCGGGCCGCGGGCGCGCGGCCGCGGCGCGGCACCCCCCCGCCCCCCCGCCCCGCCCCCCGCCGCCTGAGTTCGGCCACCACGAACGCCTCGAGGGCGCCATCGAGGACGCGGTCCACGTCGCTCGTCTCCTCCTCGGTGCGGTGGTCCTTCAC
>JBJTHT010000038.1:0-5460 GCA_046094605.1 Actinomycetota bacterium
GATGGGGAAGCCGGCGGCGCCCATCTTCCGTGCTGCCCTCGCGCGCTCGGGCGGTTCCACGCCGCTCGTCGTCGGCGACCGCCTCGACACCGACATCGCCGGCGCCGCGGCGCTCGGGTGGGACACGGCGCTGGTGCTCACCGGCGTCACGACCCGCGCCGACCTCGATGTCACGTCCGTCCGCCCGACCTACGTGGCGGAGGATCTGGGGGCTCTGGTCCGCGGCTAGTCGTCGGTGATCGGAGCGCCGGCCGGCCCCCGGCGGCGACCGAAGAGCGCGAGGGCGGCGAGCGCGCCGAACGCGAAACCGCCGACGTGCGCCCAGTAGGCGACGCCACCGCCGACGCGCGCGCCGAGCGATCCGACCCCCTGCAGGAACTGCAGGACGAACCCTCCCCCGAGGACGACCACGGCGGGCAGCTGCTTGACGGTGATGAAGATCAAGGGGACGAGCGTCGTCACGCGCGCGCCGGGGAACAGCACCAGGTAGGCGCCGAGGACGGCACCGATCGCGCCCGAGGCCCCGAGACTCGGGATCACGGAGTTCGGATCGAAGAAGAGCTGGAGCCCCGCCGCCGCCAGGCCCCCGAGGAGGTAGAAGACCACGTACGCGACGCGGCCGAGCCGGTCCTCGACGTTGTTCCCGAAGATCCAGAGGTACAGCATGTTGCCCGCGATGTGGAGCCAGCCCCCGTGGAGGAACATCGCCACGACGATGGCGAGGTAGGGCGACTTCGCGGGGCAGCGCTCGCGGACGTAGCGCTGGACGATCGACCCGGAACCCTCGCCGAAGGCCGCATCGACGGCGGCGCGCGCGGCGGGGCCACCGTCGCCCAGGTTCGCACCGTTCGTCACCTCCCAGGGCACCTCCGCGTTGCAGAAGAAGAAACCCTGCTGCTCCCCATCGCCACGGAGGGTCGGCTGCCAGAGCAGGAAAGCCGCGACGTTCATCGCGACGAGGAGGTAGGTCACCCACGGCACGCGTCGCGTGGGGTTCGCGTCCCGGAGCGGGATCATCCGGTCTGCCTCGTCAGCACCGACCAACCGTAGCCCCTCGGCGGCGGCCGGGGGTGAGGGCCCGGCTATCCTTGGGGCGACCGCGACCCAGAGGGAGCCATGCCGCGCCGCAGACTCGATGCGGAACTCGTCCGCCGGGGCCTCGTCCGCAGCCGCGAGGAGGCCCGCGAGGCGGTCTCCGCGGGCCTCGTCCTGGTCGGCGGCACCCCCGCGGACAAGCCGGCGCGCCTCGTGGACGAGGGGGAACCGCTCCACCTCGAGGCTGCGGTCCGGCGGTTCGTGTCGCGCGGCGGGGAGAAGCTCGACGCGGCGCTCGATCGGTTCCCGGTCGCCCCCGACGACCGCGAGTGTCTCGACGCGGGCGCATCCACCGGAGGGTTCACCGACGTCCTCCTGCGTCGCGGGGCACGACGGGTCGTGGCGGTGGACGTGGGCTACGGCCAGCTCGACTGGTCGCTGCGCACCGATCCGCGCGTCGTCGTCATCGAACGCACGAACGTGCGCGATCTCGTCGCCGGCTCGCTGCCGGTCTCGCCCTCGATCGTGGTCGCCGACCTGTCCTTCATCTCCCTGACCGTCGTCCTGCCCGCGCTCGTGCGGATCGCCGCGGCCGGGGCCGATCTGGTCCTCCTCGTGAAGCCCCAGTTCGAGGCCGATCGCCGCGCCGTGTCCCGCGGCGGGGTCGTGCGCGACCCCGCCGTCTGGCGCGCGGCGATCGGCCGCGTCGCCGACGCATGCGCGGCGGCGGGAGCTGCATCGCTCGACGTGATGGTCTCGCCGCTGCCCGGGCCCGCGGGCAACATCGAGTTCCTGCTCCACGCGCGGATCGGTGCGACCCCGACGGCGATCCCGGTGGATGCGGCGATCGCCGACGCCGAGCGGATCGCGGGTGCCGCGTGAGCCGCGCGCGCGCCGTCGGGTTCCTCGTGCACCCATCGCGCACCGAGGCGTCCGCCGTCGCGGAGCGGCTGGTCGCGCATCTGCGCTCGCGCGGGGCGACGGTCACGACCTACGAGGGTGCCGAGACCGACGACGACGCTCGCGCCGCGGCATTCGCCTCGGGTCTCGACCTGGTCGTCTCCGTCGGGGGCGACGGGACCTTCCTGCGCGCCGCGCATCTCGCCTCGCGCGCCGGCGCGCCGGTGCTGGGCGTCAAGGTCGGCCGGCTCGGGTTCCTGACGGGCGTCGAGCCCGCGGATGCGGACGCGGTCCTCGACGGGTTCCTCGCGGGCACCGTGCGCATCGACGACCGGCTCGCCGTGCAGGCGACGGCGAGCGCCGCGCCGTGGAGCGGGTCGCGCTGGGCCCTGAACGAGGTGATCGTCGAGAAGCGCACGCGCCACCGGCTCGTGCGCCTCGCGGTGTCGGTCGACGACGCCTACGTCACGACGATCTCGGCCGACGGGGTCATCGTCGCCACGCCGACCGGCTCGACCGCCTACTCGTTCTCGGCGGGCGGACCGATCGTGTCGCCCGAGGTGCCGTGCCTCGTGGTGACGCCGGTCGCCGCGCACATGGTCTTCGATCGATCCTTCGTCGTGCCTGCGGACGCCACCGTGCGCCTCACGGTCGTCGGCGAGGAACCCGGGCTCCTGAGCGCCGACGGGCGCGCGAGCCTCGAGCTGCCCGTCGGGGCCTCCGTCGCGATCGCGCGTGCGCCGGAGCCCGCACGGTTCGTGCAGCGACCCGACGCCCCCGGGTTCCACGCGCGCCTGCGGGAGAAGTTCGGCCTCCCCGGAGACCCTGTCGCTCCCTCGGACTAGGATTCGCCCGTGCTCCGGGAACTGCGCATCCGCGGCCTCGGCGTCGTGGAGGACCTCGCGCTCGATCTGCATCCCGGCCTCAACGTGCTGACCGGCGAGACCGGTGCCGGGAAGACGATGGTCACCGTCGGGCTCTCGCTCGCGTTGGGCCGCCGGGCCACCGCGACCCTCGTCCGGACGGGTTCCAAGGCCGCGCACGTCGAGGCCATCTTCGATGCGACCCCGGCGACGGATGCCGCGGGGTGGTCGGAGGACGGCGACCTGATCCTCGCGCGGCAGATCGCCGCGGACGGCAAGGGCAGCGCACGCGCCGGCGGTCAGACCGTGCCGGTCTCCACGCTCGTGACGATCGGCGAGTCGCTGGTCGAGGTGCACGGCCAGCACGAGGGCATCCGCTTGCTGTCGGCGACCGCCCAGGCGGCCTTCCTCGACCGGTTCGCCGGCGCAGAGCACCTCACGGCGCTCGATGCGCTCGCGGTGGAGGTGGCCGCCCTCCGCGCGGCGCGCGAGGAGCGCGATCGACTCGCGGCGCTGGAACGCGATCGTGAGCGGCAGATGGATGTGCTCGCGTTCCAGGTGCGCGAACTCGAGACCGCGGACGTCCGTGTCGGCGAGCTCGCCGACCTCGAGGCCGAAGCGGCGCGCCTCACCCACGTCGAGCGGCTCGTCCAACGATCGACGGAGGCGGAGGCGGCGGTCCTCGCCGACGACGCCGCGTCCGACGGCCTCGCGCGTGCGGCACGAGCGATCGCGTCCATCGTCGATCTGGATCCCGCGGCCGGTCCGCTCGCGGAGCGAGCGCTCGCGGCCGCGGCCGTCGTCGCCGACCTGGGGGCGGAGATCCGCGACTACCGAGACCGCCTGTCCGTGGACCCGGGTCGTCTCGACGAGGTCCGCGAACGCATCGCCGTCGTGCGCGGTCTCCTTCGGAAGTACGGCGGGACGGAGGAGGAGGTCGTCGCGTTCCTCGACGGTGCGCGGCGCGACCTCGAGAGTCTCCGCACGGCGGGGGAGCGGGCCGACGCCCTCGATGCCGAGGTGACGCGGCTCGCCGAGCGCGTGACGGCGGCGGCAGCGGTCGTCACGGCGGGTCGCGCGCATGCGGTCGGCCCGCTCGCGGCGGCCGTGCAGGAGGAACTGCGCGACCTGGGCATGCCCGATGCCCGCGTCGAGATCGCGCTCCAGCCGCTCGCGGACGTCGCGGCGTCGGGCGCCGAACGACCGGAGATCGGCTTCTCCGCGGGCGAGAACCAGCCCCTGCTCCCCCTCGCCAAGGTGGCCTCAGGCGGGGAGCTCTCCCGGGCGATGCTCGCGCTGCGGAGCGTCCTGGTGGACCTCGACGACGTGCCGACCCTCGTCTTCGACGAGGTGGACGCCGGCATCGGTGGCCGCGCGGGCGTGGCGGTCGGCCGCCGCCTCGCACGACTCGCCGCGACGCGCCAGGTGCTCGTCGTCACGCACCTCCCGCAGATCGCCTCGTTCGCCGACCGCCACATCCGCGTGGAGAAGCGCGCGGGGACCGCCGTCGTCGACGTGCTCGACGACGGCGGTCGCGTGGAGGAGCTCACGCGCATGCTGTCCGGGATGCCCGGCAGTGAGGCGGCGGCCACGCACGCGGAGGAGCTCCTCGCCGAGGCCGCGAAGGCCAAGGCGGCGCCCTCGGGGCGACGCGCGGCCGCGCGGTAGGCTGGCGCCCCGCGCCGGAAGCGGCGCACCGGAGGTCCCACGATGATCCGCACGCGTCCGCGGGCGATCGGCCGGGCGCGACCCACCGAAGCGGTCGCGCGGGTCGACGCCCGCACGAAGCGCCTGGTGCAGCGGCTGCGCCCCGGCGACGTGGCCGTCGTCGACCACGAGGACCTCGACCGCGTCTCCGCCGAAGCGCTGGTGGCGGCCGGCGCGTCGGCCGTCGTCAATGCCGCCCCGTCGATCTCCGGGCGGTACCCGAACCTCGGTCCCTCGATCCTCGCGGCCGCGGGGATCCCCGTCGTGGACCGCGTGGGTCCGCTCGCGCTCCGCAAGATCGCCGACGGCGACGTCGTCACGATCCAGGGCGACCGCGTCGTCGTCGATGGCCGCGTCGTGGCCGTGGGTCGATCGCTTGACGCCGACGCCATCGACGTCGCCACGCGTGAGGCGGGGGAACGGCTCGCGGACCGCTTCGAGAGCTTCGCCCGCAACACCGTCGAGTACATGCAGCGCGAGCGGGATCTCCTCTTCGGTGGGGCGGGGCTCCCGACGCTGCGCCACCCGATGGAGGGCCGACCCGTCCTCGTGGTGGTGCGGGGGACCGGCTACCGCGAGGATCTGGCCGCGCTCGCACCGTGGATCCGCGATGCACGTCCCGTCCTCGTCGGCGTCGACGGTGGCGCCGACGCGCTCGTCGAGGCCGGCTACCGCCCCGATCTGATCGTGGGAGACATGGACAGCGTGTCGGACGCGGCGCTGCGTCTCGCGGCGGCCGGCTCGACGCGCTCGGCATCCCGTCGGTCACGGTCGCCGCGACGGGGACGAGCGAGGACGTCGCGTTCCTCCTCGCCCACGATGCGGGCGCCGAGGCGCTCGTGGCGGTCGGTTCCCACGGGAACCTTCGCGAGTTCCTCGACAAGGGGCGCGGAGGCATGTCGCGCACGTTCCTGGTGCGCCTCCGCGTGGGCGAGATCCTGATGGACGCCAAGGG
>JBJTHT010000039.1:0-5453 GCA_046094605.1 Actinomycetota bacterium
GGCGCTCGTCGGAGATGCCGAAGTGGTGCGCGACCTCGTGGACGACCGTGTGCACGATCTCGCGGCGCAGCGCCGCCGGATCGTCGCCCGCGGCGGCCTCGATCGTCGAGCGGAACAGGGTGATCGTGTCGGGGAGCACGACCCCACGGCCCACGCCGAGATCCTCGCGCTGCGCGCGGCGGCCGCGGCGACCGGTTCCTGGCGGCTCGACGGCTGCACGCTCGCGGTGACGCTCGAACCATGCGCGATGTGCGCGGGCGCGATCGTCCTCGCGCGGGTGGAGCGCCTCGTGATCGGCGCGATGGACCCGAAGGCGGGCTTCGTCGGTTCCCTCGGCGACCTCGCGCGCGACCCGCGTCTCAACCACCGCGTCGACGTCGCGACCGGCGTCCTCGAGGTGGCGTGCGGGGACGTCCTGCGGGCGTTCTTCCGCGAACGGCGCGCCTGAGGGCCCTTGCTAGACTCGCCCCGGAGGCGTGCCAGAGCGGACGAATGGGACCGCCTCGAAAGCGGTTAGGGGTCTAAACCGCCCCTCGCGTGTTCGAATCACGCCGCCTCCGCGCAACGACGGTACGACGGCCGCCCTCGCGGGCGGCCGTTCCCGTTCCTTGACTAGACTCGCCCCGGTGGCCTGCCCGAGCGGCCGAAGGGGCACGCTTGGAAAGCGTGTAGGGGGGCAACTCCCTCCAGGGTTCGAATCCCTGGGCCACCGCCACTAGCGGGCCGCGCGCAGCACCCGTCGATGGTTCGTATACGACGAGGTCACGCGCATGCCCAACCGTTCGTAGAAGGGGAGCGCGCCGGTGCGCGAGTCCGTCGAGAGGCCGATCGCGCCGTAGCCCGCCGCGCGGCCGACGCGAAACGACTCGGCGAGCATCGCGGAACCGATGCCCCGGCCCTGCCGGTCCACGCGCACGGCGACCTGCTGGATCCAGAACTCCCCGGGCTGGATCGGCGCGACGACGCCGACGAGTTCCCCGTCCTGGACCGCGACCGTCGCGTGCGCGGGATCGAAGTCGTCGCGTCCGTACCAGGCTGCCCAGTTCTCGAAGGTGTTCGGGTGGCGTCCGGGCCAGTGCGCGAACGCGTCCTCGACGATGCGGAAGCAGGCCCGCGCCTCCTCGTCCCAGCGCGGCGCCCGGAACGTGATGCCGGCGGGGATCGGCGGCGTCGGGAGCGGCGCGTCCGCGTCGAGACGGAGCACCCACGCGGCGTAGAAGGGTTCCCAGCCACGGCGGCGCAGGAGCGCGGCGGCGGCGAGCGCCGTGTCGGGGAGCGAGGTGTTCACCGCGACCTCCCCGTCCGTCCCGTCGAGGTCGGCGCGGCGGAGCGTCTCGCGCTCGGCCCAGCGGATCAGCGACGAACCGATGCCGCGGCCGTGGTGTTCCGGCAGCACGCCCGCGTGGAACCGTGCGTGCCGCTCGATGCCCGCGGTCGCGACGATGCGCCCGGGGCGGTCCGGGTCCTCGACGACGACCTGGTCGCGCGCCGGGTCGAAGCTCGGCCGCGACCAGTCGGCCAGCACGTCCTCCAGCTGCCACATCGGTTCCACGGCATGGACCCGCTCGTCGTCGCGGAGCACCTCGAAGACGCCCTGCGCGTCCTCGCGCCGCGCGGGTCGCACCGTCCACGCGCGGTCCGCGCCCGTCGGGGTCCACCCGGAACAGATCGAGGGTCCCGGCGCGGGCGCGAGGCGTACGGCGGGGTCGGCCTCGAGCGAGCGCCGCACGTCGTCGAAGTCGGCCCACGGCCGGAACGCCACGCCGTCGCGCCGGCAGATCGTGACGAGGGCGTCCTTGGCGAACGCGACGTCGGCGTGCATCGCGGCGAAGCGGTCGGAGGTGCCGTTGCCGATGAAGATCGCGTGGCCGCCGTCGAGGCGTGCCGCCTCGACGGCGGCCATCTTGCACGTCCCGCAGCCGTGGCACGCGGGGTTCCCGCTCGGGTGGACGATGTTCCAGCCGTCGCCGTCCGGCACGAGGTCGTTCGACACGACGCGGAGATGACCGACGCCGGCGGCCTCGAGGAGTGGGGGGACGTTGAAGCCGAACCCGTCGGAGACGATCGCGACCTCGTAGCCCCGTTCCTCGGCCCAGCGCACGAACGGCGCGAAGGTCGGATCCATCGGGCAGTGCGCGAGGTTATGCGCGATCATCTCCTCGCGCGTGCCGCGCAGCGACGTCGCCTCGCGCCGCATCATCAGACGCAGTCCCTCGCCGTTGCGTTCGATCTCCTCCTCGATCGCGATCCAGTCCGCGGTGCTGAAGCGGTCGAGCAGGCAGTTCGACGCGTCGTGGAGGCACGCGGTGCCGTCGAAGTCGACCAGGATGGCGCTCACGCCGCAGAGGGTACGGACGGGCGGAGCCGGTGTCCGTGCGCTCCGTATACTCGCCTCGGTGGTCGTGCTAGGCGGGGAGGTAGCGGTGCCCTGCACCCGCAATCCGCTCCAGCGGGGCTGAACTCCCGTCCGCGGCCCACCGGGTCCGAGGCAGCCCCCGACACGGGGTGTCGATGGTCGGGTCCCGCGCGACGCCGAACCGCGAACCCGGTCAGATCCGGAAGGAAGCAGCCGTCAACGGGCCTCGGCGGGTGCCGCGGGCACGCCTGGCCGGAGCCACCGATCGGGTCGGCGCGCGGGTCCGGTCGGGTCAACGGCGGGTGCACGACCACCCCTATGATTCGCTCCCCCGGCTGAGGTGAGGGTCGTGCCCGAGGACACGCAGTACCAGTCCCTGTACCGCAAGTACCGGCCGCAGGGACCCGAGGAGGTCCTCGGTCAGGACCACGTCGTGCGCGCCCTGACGGGTGCCGTCCGCGAGGGTCGCCTCGCCCACGCGTTCCTCTTCTGCGGCCCGCGCGGGACGGGCAAGACCTCGACCGCGCGCATCCTCGCCAAGATGGTGAACTGCGAGCGCGGCCCGACGCCGGAACCGTGCGGCACGTGCGAGCAGTGCGTGCGCATCCGCGAGGGCCAGCACCTCGACGTCGTCGAGATCGATGCCGCGTCGCACGGAGGCGTGGACGACGCGCGCGACCTGCGCGAGAAGGCGCCGACCGCGCCGGTGCAGGGCCGCGAGAAGGTCTACATCATCGACGAGGCGCAGCGCCTCTCGCGCGAGGCGTTCGACGCGCTCCTCAAGGTATTCGAGGAACCGCCACCCGGCGTCCGCTTCGTCCTCGCGACGACCGAACCCCACAAGATGCCGGCCACGATCGTCGGCCGCTGCCAGCGGTTCGACTTCCGCCGCGTCCCGGTCGAGGAGGTCGCCGCGCACCTCGTGCGCGTCGCCGAGCGCGAGGGCATGTCGGTGGAACCCGACGCCGCGCTCGCGATCGCGCGCCAGACGGAGGGGAGCGTGCGCGACGCGCTCTCGCTGCTCGACCAGGCGTCGGTGCTCGGCGCGGGGTCGGTGGACGACGCCGTGGTCGGTTCCCTCGTGGGCTCGGGCCGTTCCGGCGTGCAGTACGCGCTCGTCGACGCGATCGCGCTCGGCGACCTGAAGCTCCTCTTCGAACTCGTGCACGGCGTCGTGCAGGACGGCGAGGACATCCGCCACGTGACGTCGGCGACCCTCGGCCACCTGCGCGATCTCCTCATCGTGAAGACCGCCCCGGAGCAACCCGACCTGCTCGACCTGACGGCCGACGACGTGGAACGGCTGCGCGGGCAGGCCACGAAGTTCTCGATCTCGGAGATCGGCCGCATCACCGGGCTGCTGCTCGCGGCGCAGTCGGACATGCGCTGGACGACGTCGCCCCGGCTCTCGCTCGAACTCGCGCTCGTGCGCGCGGCGGTGCCCGAGGCCGACCCGCACCCGCACGGCCTCGCCGCGCGCATCGAGCGGCTCGAACGGATCGCCGCGCCCGCGAAGCCCGCGCCCGCGAAGGCCGCGCCCCCGAAGGCCGCGCCCCCGAAGGCCGCGCCCGCGAAGCCCGCGCCCGCGGCGGCGGCGGACAACGGTTCCGCGAAGCCCTCGCGCGCCGCGAAGCCCGCCGCGAAGACCACGCCGGCGCCCTCGCTCGGCGGTTCCTCGGCCGTCGACGCCGCGATGCTCCGCGCGCAGTGGTCCACCGTGGTGCAGCACCTGCGCGGCCAGGGTCGTCAGGTGCTCGCCGCGAACCTCGAGGTCGCCACGCCTGCGTCGCTCGACGCCGACGGCCTGCAGCTCGTGTTCCCCCCCGACCGCGCGTACGGCGTGACGAAGGTGGAGGAGCGCATCGAACTCCTGCGCGCCGCGCTCCGCGACCTCTTCGGTATCGAACCGGCCGTGCACTGCGTGATCCGCACCTCGACGGTGCCGCCCGATCCGGAGGAGGACGGCCCGCCGCCCACGGATGCCGAGGCCCTCGCCCGCCTGACCGCGGAACTCGACGCGCGTCCGAAGGACGGCGCCTAGGTGTACGAGGGCCCGATCCAGGACCTGATCGACGAGTTCTCGCGGCTCCCGGGCATCGGCCCGAAGTCCGCGCAGCGCCTCGCGTTCCACCTCGTCAAGGCGTCGCCCGAGGAGGCGCAGCGCCTCGCGCAGGCCATCGTGCGCGCGAAGGAACGCATCGCGTTCTGCGTGGACTGCGGCAACGTCGCCGAGGGCGAGCGCTGTCGCATCTGCGCCGACGCCTCGCGCGACGCGACGATGCTCTGCGTCGTCGAGGAACCCAAGGACGTCGCGACGCTCGAGAAGACCGCGACGATCCGCGGCCGCTACCACGTGCTCGGCGGTGCCATCTCGCCGCTCGACGGCATCGGTCCCGAGGATCTGCGTGTGCAGGAACTCCTCGACCGCGTCGCGCGCGACGGCGTCCGCGAGGTGATCATCGCGACGAACCCGAACCTCGAGGGCAACGCGACCGCGATGTACGTCGCCGCGCTGCTCAAGCCCCTCGGGGTGCGCGTCACGCGGCTCGCGAGCGGGCTCCCCGTCGGCGGCGACCTCGAGTACGCCGACGAGGTCACGCTCTCGCAGGCGCTCGAGGGTCGGAGGGAGATGTGACGCGCCGCCCCGACGACGAGGCGTTCCCGCGGCAGGTCGCGCGCACGCGGTCCTTCACGTCGGGCCGTCCGCGCGACGTGCGTGTGTCCCCCGACGGGTCGCGCGTGCTGTTCCTGCGGTCCCCGTCGGGGACCGATCCCGTGAACGCCCTCTGGTCGCTCGACGTCGCGACGGGGGAGGAACGGGTCCTCTTCGATCCCGCGGGTGACGACGCGGCGATGACGGCCGCGGAGCGCGCGCGCCGCGAGCGCGCGCGCGAACGCGGCGGCGGTCTCGTGGGCTACGCCACCGACGACGCGTTCGCGCGCGCGGTGACCGTCGCGCGCGGGAAGCTGCACCTCGTGGACCTGCACGCCGGTGGCGCGGGCGCCCTCACCCCGCCCGGGGGGCCGGCCCGCGCGCCGCGGATTCGCGAAGCCGCCCCCGGAGCCCACGGAGTCGACGGGGCTATCCACCAGCAGG
>JBJTHT010000040.1:0-3406 GCA_046094605.1 Actinomycetota bacterium
CGCCCGGCACGAGCGTGAGCGTGCGCGACCCCGCGTGGAACGCGCTGCCCGACGGCAGGCCCTCGGGCAGGTCCACGAGATCGAACGGGCGCACGCGAACGCGGTCCTTGAGGGTGGATACCTCCTCGACGCCGACCTCGCGGCACGCGAGCCGCAGCGACGCGACGGCGAGCAGCACCTCGACGGGGTCGGGCAGCCGCCCGTAGCGGTCCTCGGCCTCCGCGCGCACCTCCGCGAGGCGCTCGCGCGAGCCCGCGGCCGCGATCCGCCGGTAGAGCTCAAGGCGCAGTCCCTCCTGCGCGATCCACCCGACGGGCACGTAGGCCTTCACCGGCAGGTCGATGCGCACCTCGCGCTCCTCGACGATCGGTTCGCCCTGGAGCTCCGCGACGGACTCGCGCAGGAGCCGCGCGTAGGTGTCGAAGCCGACGGCGGCGATGTGGCCGTGCTGCTCGGCGCCCAGGACGTTGCCGGCGCCGCGGATCTCGAGGTCGCGCAGCGCGATGCGGAACCCGCTCCCGAGCGCCGTGTGGCGCGAGATCGTCTCGAGGCGCAGCGTCGCCTCCTCGGTGAGCGAGCGTTGCTCGGGGAAGAAGAAGTACGCGAACGCGCGCTCGGCGCTGCGGCCGACGCGTCCGCGCAGCTGGTACATCTGCGCGAGCCCGAGCAGTTCCGCGTGGTCCACGACGAGCGTGTTCGCGCTGGGGACGTCCAATCCCGACTCGATGATCGTCGTGCACACGAGCACGTCGGCCTCGCGGTTCCAGAACCGGAGCATCTGGCGTTCGAGGTCGTCCTCGTCCATCTGCCCGTGCGCGGTGACGACGCGGGCGTCCGGCACGCGTTCGGCGAGCCACGCCGCCTGCCGGTCGAGCGTCGCGACGCGATTGTGGAGCCAGAAGACCTGGCCGCCGCGCAGGAGTTCCCGTCGCACCGCGCCGATCGCGACCTCCTCGCTGTACGGGACGACCGACGTGAGGATCGGTTGGCGGTCCTCGGGCGGGGTGTCCACCACGCTCATGTCGCGGATGCCGGTGAGCGCCATCTCGAGGGTCCGTGGGATGGGCGTCGCGGTCATCGTGAGGACGTCCACGCTGGTCTTGAGGCGCTTGAGCCGTTCCTTGTGGGCGACACCGAAGCGCTGCTCCTCGTCCACGATCAGCAGGCCCAGGTCGGCGAAGGCGATGTCGCTCGAGATGAGCCGGTGCGTGCCCACGACGACGTCGACGCGGCCCGCCGCGAGGTCCTCGACGACGCGGCGCTGGTCGGCCTTCGAGAGGAACCGCGAGAGCATCGCGACCTTGACCGGGAACGGCGCGAACCGTTCCGAGAACGTGACGTAGTGCTGTTCCGCGAGGAGCGTCGTGGGGACGAGCACCGCGACCTGCGTCCCCTCCATCACCGCCTTGAACGCCGCGCGCACCGCGATCTCGGTCTTGCCGTAGCCGACGTCGCCGCAGATCAGGCGATCCATCGGCCGGTCGCGCTGCATGTCGCCCTTCACGTCCTGGATCGCGGCGAGCTGATCGCGCGTCTCCTCGTGCGGGAACGCGTCCTCCATCTCGCGCTGCCACGGCGTGTCGGGACCGAAGCGGCGACCCGGCGCGGCCAGGCGCGCGGCGTAGAGGCGCACGAGTTCCCCCGCCATGTCGCGCACGGCGCGCTTGACCCGGCGCGTCGTCGAGACCCAGTCGCTCGTCCCGAGCCGGTGCAGGCGCGGCGCCTCGCCGCCCTGGTAGCGCGCGACCATGCCGACCTGGTCGGTGGGCACCGACAGGCGATCGCCATCGGCGTACTCGAGGACCATGTAGTCGCGCTCGCTGCCCGCGACCTCGCGGCGCTGGATGCCGACGAAGCGCCCGACGCCGTGGACGCGGTGCACCGCGAGTTCCCCGGGAACGAGGTCCTCGGCGATCGGGTCGGCGCGGCGCTCGGCGACGTTGGGCGCGGTGCGCGTGTGGCGGCGCGACCCGAAGAGGTCCTCCTCGGTGCACACGGCGACCTTCGCATCCGCGAAGCGGAACCCCTGCGCGACCGGCGCCTCGACGAGGTCCGCGGCCGGGAGCGCGACGCCGGCGTCGGCGAAGACCTCGCGCGCGCGGTCGAGGTTCCCCTGGCCCGACGCCGTGACGAGCACGCGCCACCCCCGACGACGCAGGTCGCCCACGTCGCGGATCGCCTCGGCGACGTTGCCGACGGCCGTCCCCCAGTCCTCGAAGCCGAGGTCGATGCCCTCGGCGAACTCCGACAGGTCGAGGCGCTGGCGACCGCCGAGCGCGGTCTCGAGGTCGCGGAGCACGGCCGGCCCCGACCACGCCGAGGCCTCGGCGAGCAGCGCGGCGTTCTCGAGCGTGGACGCGGCGCGTTCGAGCGTCCGGCGCGAGGGCGCGAGGACGGTCCACGCGCCGCGCGGCAGCAGGTCGGCGACGGTGATCGCGTCGGGACACAGGAACGGCACGAGCGTCTGCGCGCCGTCGGGGACGAGCCCCTCCGCGAGCCGCGCGAGGCGGTCGCGCGTGCGCTCGGGAAGATCGGTCGTGCGCACCGCCGCGGCGCGCGCCGATGCGTCGGGCGGGAGCTCGCGCACCGGATGCACGTCCACGGCGTCGAGCGCGCCGGCCGAGCGCTGCGTCGCCGGGACGAACGCGCGCAGCGACTCCACCTCGTCGCCGACGAACTCGACACGGGCGGGTCGGCGCGAACCGCCGGGGAACACGTCCACGATGCCGCCGCGCACCGCGAACTCGCCACGGTGCTCGACGACGTCGGCGCGCGCGTAGCCGAGGGCGGCGAGCCGATCGGCGAGCGCGTCGGGGGCGAGGTCGGCGCCGACGGCCAGGCGCAGCGGTTCCGCGAGGCCGATCGAATCCGGGACGACCTGGAGCGCGGCGGCGATCGGGGCGACGAGGACGAAGGGGCCGCGCGCCGCGCGGGCGCGGCGCGCGGCCTCGGCGCGCTGCGCCGCGACCTCCGGCGAGGGGTCGATACCGTCGTACGGGAGCGCCTCCCATGCCGGGAAGAGCGCCACCGCGTCGCGACCGAGGAACGCGCCCACCCCCGCGGCGAGCGCGGCCGCCTCGCGTGGTCCGGGCGCGACGGCGAGGACCGGTTCCCCGAGGGATCGCGCGAGCGCGGCGACGACGAGGTCGCGGCCGGCCCCGGCACGCGCGACGACGGGCCGCGAGGGATGCACGATCACCCGCTCGAAGGACTCCGAGCGGGTGAGCAGGTCGAGCAGTTCGCCGAGCATCGGACCTCCGCGCAACGCCGACAGCCCCGTCCGCGTGGACGGGGCGGTGGGACGGTCTGGTCGTCTCGTCCGCGCGGCGCGTAGCGAGCTCGCCGCGCTGCTCGGCGTGCACGCGGCGCCGGGCCTCGTGCGCGTCGGGCGGTTTGCGCGGGCCAT
>JBJTHT010000041.1:0-5593 GCA_046094605.1 Actinomycetota bacterium
CGGGGCCCCTGCCCGACCCGCCCCACCCCGCCCGCGCCCCCCCCGATCCGGTCCGCGGCGAGCGGCGCGTCGATGACGGGCCCATCCCCGAACGCATCGAGGAACCCGTCGGTGACCCGGAAGACGCCGCCGCGCGCGCCGACGTCCTGGCCGATCACGACGACCCGCTCGTCGCGTTCCATCTCGTCGCGGAGCGCGTCGTGGATCGCGGTGACGACGTTGGTCTGGGTCACGGTTCCTCCCGGAAGACGTGATCGAGGAGGGTGGCCGGGTCGGGATCGGCCGCCGCCCACGCGCGCTCGGCGTCGGCCTCGATGGAGGCCTTGAGCTCGGCCGCCAGGGCGTCCATCGCGGAGGCGTCGAGGATGCCCCATTCGAGCAGGTGGGCCGCGAACGACGCGACGGGATCCTTGCGCCGCGCGGCGTCCACCTCCTCGCGGGAGCGGTAGGCGCGGTCGTCGTCGTCGGAGGTGTGGGGGAGGAACCGGTACGTCTTGGCCTCGATGAGCGTCGGTCCCTCGCCGTTCTTCGCGCGCGTCACGGCTTCCCGCATCGCCGCGTAGCAGGCGAGGACGTCGTTGCCGTCCACGACGACGCCGGGGAACCCGTAGCCGGCCGCGCGGTCGGCGACGTCCTTGACGCCCATCTGCTTCTCCTGCCCGACCGAGATCGCGTACTGGTTGTTCTCGCAGACGAAGATCACGGGCAGGCGGTAGATGCCGGCGAAGTTCAGGCCCTCGTGCCATCCGCCCTCGCTCGTCGCCCCGTCGCCGAACCAGGAGACGGTCACCGCGTCCTCCCCGCGCATCCGCGAGGCGTAGGCGACGCCCGCCGCCTGCGAGATCTGCGTGGAGATCGGGGACGAGTGCGACACGACGTTCAGCGCGCTCGCGCCCCAGTGGGCGGGCATCTGTCGGCCGCCGGAGGACGGGTCGTCGGCCTTCGCGAAGAGCCCGAGGAACACCTCGTACGGTGTGACGCCCGCGACGAGCACGACGGCGAGGTCTCTGTAGTACGGGAACCACCAATCGACCCCCGGCCGCAGCGGCCAGGCGGTCGCGACCTGGCAGCCCTCGTGCCCGGAGACGGGGACGACGAAGGGCGCCTTGCCTTGGCGGTTGAGGCGGAACGACGCCTCGTCGACGAGGCGGGCGGTGAGCATCGCGCGGTACATCGCGCGGAGGTCGTCGTGGGAGAGGCCGAGGGCCTCGTGCGGAGCGCGGCTCGCACCAACCCGCATGTCCACGGATCGCGAGTCTATACCCGGCCCGCGATCGACCCGCACGCGTGCGCGCGGGGTCGGCGCATCGTCGATACCCCCCCGGGGTATACTGCCGGCATGGCGAAGAAGCGCGCGTCGGCGTCACCCGGGTACGCGGAGCGCCGCGACGACCTCGGCGACCGACTGCGCCGCATCGAGGGCCAGGTGCGCGGCCTCCAGCGCATGGTCGAGGACGAGGCGTACTGCATCGACGTCCTCACGCAGGTGAACGCGGTCACGGCGGCGCTCCGGTCGGTGGGTATCGAACTGCTCGATGACCACGTCCGCCACTGCGTGACCGAATCGATCGAGCGCGGACGCGGCGGCGAGAAGGTGGAGGAACTGCTCGCCGCGGTCGCCCGCTTCGCGAGGTGATCCGATGAGCGTCGACGTCCCCGCGCGCACCGAGGGCGACCTCCGGCTGGACGTGCGGGGGATGACGTGCGGTTCCTGCGCCGCGCGCGTGGAACGCACCCTCAACGCCCTCCCCGCGGTCGAGGCGTCCGTGAACTTCGCCACGGGGGAGGCGCGCGTGCGTCGCGGTCCCGCCGCGCCGGACCTCGACGCGATGCGGGAGGCGGTCCGCGCGCGCGGCTACGAGATCGACGTCCACGTGGACCGCACCGAGGCCGCCGCGCGCGCGGACGAGCGTCGCTGGCTGCTCCGGATGCTCCTCGCGTGGCCGCTCGGCCTCGCGGCGATGGTCCTCGGCATGGCGTTCATGCACGAACCCTGGGCGCGATGGGCCGGGCTCGCCCTGGCCGCGCCGGTCCAGTTCGTCGCGGGGTGGCCGTTCCTCCGGAGCGCGGCGATCCGTGCGCGTCGTCTCGACGCCACCATGGACACCCTCGTCGCGATCGGGACGCTCGCGGCGTTCGCGTGGTCGACCGCCGAGGTCCTCGCCGGCCACCACGGCGCGCTCTACTTCGACACCTCCGCGCTCGTCATCGCGTTCCTCGTTCTCGGTCGCTGGCTCGAGGCGCGCGCGAAGGGTCGCGCGTCCGAAGCCATCACCCACCTGCTCGAGCTCGGCGCGACGCAGGCCCGGGTCGTGCGCGACGGCAAGGAGATGCGCATCCCGGTGGACGCGGTCAAGGTCGGCTGGATCCTGCGCGTCCTGCCCGGCGAGAAGATCCCCGTCGACGGGCGCATCCTCGAGGGGACGGCCGCGATCGACGCCTCCATGATCACGGGGGAGTCCGTCCCCGTGGAACGCGGACCCGGCGACGCCGTCGTCGGCGCCACGATCGACGTGGACGGCGACCTGCTGATCGAGGCGACCCGCGTCGGCGAGGACACGACGCTTTCGGGCATCGTGCGCCTCGTCGCGCAGGCGCAGGGCTCCAAGGCACCGATCCAGCGGCTCGCCGACCGCGTCGCCGCCGTCTTCGTCCCGGTCGTGCTCCTCATCGCCGCGGGGACCGCCGTCGCGTGGTTCCTGATCGGTGGCGATCTGCGAGACGCCCTCGTTCCGTCGGTCGCGGTCCTCGTGATCGCGTGTCCGTGCGCGCTCGGCCTCGCAACGCCCGCCGCCCTCATGGTGGGCACCGGGCGGGGGGCGGAACTCGGCATCCTGATCCGCGGTGCCGAGATCCTCGAACGCTCGAGCGCCGTGGACCTCGTCGTCTTCGACAAGACCGGCACGATCACGGCCGGCGAGATGACCGTCGTGGAGGTCGTCGGCGACCACGACGCGCTCGGGCTCGCGGCGGCCGCCGAGGCGGCGAGCGAGCACCCGATCGGCCGCGCGATCGCGGCGGCCGCCGCGAGCATCGGCACCGCCACCTCCTTCCGCGGGGTGCCGGGACGCGGGGTGCGCGCGCGGGTCGGGGAGCGCGACGTCGTGGTCGGTCGCCGGACGCTCCTGGAGGAGGACGGGCTCGCGATCCCCGATGACCTCGTCTCGGCCGCCGCGCGGTTCGCGCAGGACGGTCGGACGACGTCGTGGGTCGGCTGGGACGGGGCGGCGCGCGCGGTCGTCGCGGTCGCCGACCGCGACCGCCCGCGCGCCGCCGCCGCGATCGCGGAGCTGCACGCCATGGGGATCCGCGTCGCGATGCTCACGGGCGACGATCTCCGCGCCGCCGAGGCGGTGGCCCGCGAGGTGGGCATCGATCGCGTCATCGCGGGCGTGGACCCGGCGGGCAAGGCCGACGCGATCGCCGCGCTGCGCGCCGAGGGCGCCGTCGTGGCGATGGTGGGCGACGGGATCAACGACGGTCCGGCCCTCGCGGCGGCCGACCTCGGCATCGCGGTCGGTTCCGGGACCGATGTCGCGATCGAGGCCTCGGACATCACCCTCGTGCGGGGCGACGTCGACGACGTCGTCCTCGCGCTCAACCTCGCGAGCGGCACCTTCTCCACGATCCGCCAGAACCTGCTGTGGGCGTTCGGCTACAACGTGGCGGCGATCCCGCTCGCGGCGTCGGGGCTCCTGGACCCGATCATCGCCGGGGCGGCGATGGCGATGTCGTCGGTCTCGGTCCTCACCAACTCGCTGCGTCTGCGACGATTCGGGCGGAAGGGGGCCCGCGGATGACCGTCACGAAGATCGACGTCACGGACGCGCAGTTCCCGGCCGCCGTCCTCGAGGCCTCGAAGGAACGCCCGGTCGTCGTGGACTTCTGGGCGACGTGGTGCGCGCCCTGCCGGACGCTCGGGCCGATCCTCGAGAAGGTCGCGCAGGAGCGTGGCGGCGCGTTCCTGCTCGCCAAGGTCGACACCGACGCGAACCCCGGGTACGCGGGCCAGCTCGGCGTGCAGAGCATCCCGACGGTCGTGGCGTTCCGCGACGGGCGTCCGGTGGACGGCTTCGTCGGCGCGCTCCCCGAGGCGCAGGTGAACGCGTTCATCGACCGGCTCCTGCCGACCGCGGGCGACCTCGCGGCCTCCGACGCGGCCGCCGAGGCCGAGGCCGGCGACGTCGAGGGCGCGGAAGCGCGCTACCGCGCGATCCTCGGGCGGGACCCGGAGAACCGCGCCGCGCAGATCGGTCTCGCGCACCTCCTGCTCGAGCGTGACGCGACCGCCGACGCCGAGGATCTCGTCCGCGGGCTCCTCCCCGATCCCGAGGCGCAGGCGATCGTGGCGGCGTGCCGCATCCGCCGATGGGCCGACCTCGACGGGTCCGGCCCGCTCGACGACGCGAAGCGCCTCGCCGCGGCGGGGGAGTTCGCGCCTCCGCTCGACGGCCTGCTCGCGCGCGTCCGGGAGCACCCGGACGCGCGCGAGGCGATGGTCGACATCTTCGCGATGCTCGGCGAAGGCGCGCTCGTCGCCGAGTACCGCCGCCGTCTGGCGAACGCCCTCTTCTAGCCCGCGGCGCGCACGCCGGCGGGTGGCCACGGCGCGGCATCGAGCGACAGCGCCACGTCGAAGACCTCCTCGAAGCGCGCCGCGACGACTGGCGTCATCTCCGCGACCGTCACGGTCCGACCCGCGAGGTCGCTCAGGCTCGTCACGCCCTCGTCGGGGAGGCCGCACGGCACGATCGCGTCGAACCACGAGAGATCGGTCGTGCAGTTCAGGGCGAACCCGTGCACGCTCACGCGCATCCGGGCGAGGCGCACGCCGATCGCGCAGACCTTCCGGTCGCCGGACCAGACGCCGGTCTGGACGGGATTGCGTTCCAGGGTGACGCCGATGTCGGAGGCGGCTCGGATCACGACCTCCTCGAGCCGGCGCACGTAGGCGAGCGCATCGGGCCGCACGCCGAGATCGAGGATTGGGTAGCCGACGAGCTGGCCGGGGCCGTGGAAGGTGAGCGACCCGCCCCGGTCGATGAAGTGGAGCTCGGCGCCGCGGTCGCGCATGCGTTCCTCCGTCCACACGATGTGTTCGGGCCGCCAGCGCCGGCCGGCCGTGTAGACGGGGCCGTGCTCGAGGAGGATCAGCGTGTCCGCGCCCTCGCCGCGCAGTCGCGCCTCCGCGAGGGCGTGCATCGCGTCGTTGGCGGGTCCGTACGGGACCGGGCCGCGGGGCAGGACGAGGCGTCCCCGCCCGGTCATCTAGAGGCCGAGGTCCTCGGCGTAGTCCCAGCCCTCGAGGTTCGCCTTGATGCGACCGAGGAACCGGGTCGCGAGCTCGCCGTCGATCACGCGGTGGTCCCACGACATCGAGATGTTGACCATCGAGCGGATCGCGATGGCGTCGTCCACGACGACCGCACGCTTCGTGATGGCGTCGAGGGAGAGGATCGCCGTGTTCGGGGTGTTGATGATCGGCACCGACGCGATGGACCCGTACGGGCCGGGGTTCGTGATCGTGAAGGTCGAACCCTGCACCTCGTCGGGCTGGAGCTGCCGCGAGCGCGCGCGCGCCGCGAGGTCGGCG
>JBJTHT010000042.1:0-3197 GCA_046094605.1 Actinomycetota bacterium
GCGGGCCCCCGCCACCCCCGCGACGGGGGGTTACCGCGCTAGCCCGGCGAGCGCCGCGGCGCCCATGAGCCGCCCGGCTCCCCGCGGGTCCCCGGCGTGGAGCCGGTCGGCGACGAACGGGATGAGGAGGAGTGCGGGGAAGAGCTTCGTGCTCGCGCCCAGGCCGATGAGGACTCCCGATGCGGCGTCACGCCGGCGCGCGAAGGCGAGCAGCGCGAGCGCGGCCATGGCGACGGAGTAGAGGTCCCAGTTGAGGAACGCGTAGGTCGCGAGCGTCGGAGCCGCCGTCAGGTAGAGCGCTCGCCGGCCGACGAGCGCGGTGAGGGCGATGGCGGCGACGATCGTCGCGCCGGTGAGCATCATCGCGTTGACGTCGAAGAACGACCGGAGGTCGGTGCTGACGGCTCCCGCCCCGCGCATGAGCCACATCTGGACGACCGGGTACTCGTCGCAGAGCGTCTGTTCCGGGGGGCACGGTTCCAGGTACGGGAGGCGGCCGCGATCGATCCCCTCCCCGCGGTAGAGGGGAACCATGTCGGTGTAGCAGAGGGAGTACGCGAGCCCCGACGCGTTCCCGTCGGCGCACCTCGACCGAGCCGCGTACCCGGAACCCAGCGTCGCGATGAGGACGGCGAGGACGGGGAGCAGGGTCCGAAGGCGCATCGGGGGATTATCCCGTGGCCCGTCGGCTCAGGTGTACGAGTGTGCCTCGTCGGGGAAGGTCCCCGCCTCGACGTCGCGGGCGAACGCGGTCGCGGCCTCCGTGATCGTCGTGCGCAGGTCGGCGTAGGCCTTCGCCAGCTTCGGCAGGCGTTCGTTCAGCCCGAGCAGGTCGTTCACGACGAGCACCTGCGCGTCGCACGACGGGCCGGCGCCGATGCCGATCGTGGGCACGTGGATCGAACGCGTGATGTCGGCGGCGACCTCGCTCGGCATCGCCTCGAGGACGACCGCGAACGCACCCGCCTTCTCGAGGCCGATCGCATGTTCCAGGACCCGCGCGGCCGCCTCGCCGCGACCCTGGACCCGGAACCCGCCGAGCGCGTGCACCGATTGCGGGGTGAGCCCCACGTGCGCCATCACCGGGATGCCGACCTCGACGAGGCGGTGGACGAGGTCGTACTGCGGTCCCTCGACCTTGACCGCGTGCGCGCCGCCCTCCTTGAGGAACCGCCCGGCGTTGCGCACCCCCTCCTCGATCGAGGCCTGGTACGACATGAAGGGCATGTCGCCGACCACCATCGCGCGCTGCGCGCCACGGGCGACCGCGCGGGTGTGGTGGAGCATCTCGTCCATCGTCACGGCGAGCTCGTCGGCATAGCCGAGGACGTTGCGGCCCACGGAGTCGCCGACGAGCAGGACGGGGATGCCGGCCGCGTCGAGGATGCGCGCGGTCGGGAAGTCGTAGGCGGTGAGCATCGCGAAGCGGCGGCTCTCGGCCTTCCACCCGCGCAGGTCGTTCACGGTGATCCGCACCGCTCGCGCCTCCTTCCGAAGTGCACGGCTCGCCCAGTGTCGCAGGCGCGCCCGGGGCTGTCAGCGGGCCCTGCTACGGTCCGCGGCCAGCCGGTATGCTCTGGGCGCTTCAGCCACATCCCTGCTCCCTCATGTGGGGGGAGCCGCTCAGACCAGAGGAGGTGGAGCGCTGAGGAAGTACGAAGCCATGCTCATCCTGCCCCCTGAGGCCGACGATTCGGCCGTCCAGGGCGCGGTGGAACGCATCTCCCGGATCGTCTCCGACGGTGGAGGCGCGGTCGGCCAGGTCGACCGCTGGGGCCGCAAGCGGCTCGCATTCGAGATCGCCCGCCAGACCGAGGGCTACTACGTCGTGGTCGCCTTCACGGCCGTGCCGGGCGTGATCACCGAGCTCGAGCGGAACCTCCGCCTCGCCGACGAGGTGCTCCGGGCGAAGGTCGTCGTCCGCGGCGAGGTCGCGTGACGGACAGCACTTCCCCCTCCCCGGCAGCCATCCGTCGGGGAGTGGCTCAGATCGGTAGGTGATGGAGATGGCCAGCGAGAACCAGATCACCGTGGTGGGCAACCTCACGGACGACCCCGAACTCCGCTACACGCCGAACGGCGCCGCCGTCGTGAACTTCCGCGTCGCGGTCAACCGTCGGATCCGGGACGAGGCCGGCGGCTGGAAGGACGGCGAGGCGTCGTACTTCACCGTCAACGCCTGGCGGTCCCTGGCGGAGAACATCGCCGAGTCCTGCTCGCGCGGGACCCGGGTCGTCGTCGTGGGGAGTCTCCGCATGCGGTCCTACGAGACGCGTGACGGAGACAAGCGCACGGTGGTCGAGATCGAGGCCGACGAGGTCGCCCCGAGCCTCCGGTGGGCCACGGCCCGTCTCGAGCGGCAGAGCCGTTCGAGCGGCGGTGGCGGTTCCTCCGGTGGTTCCTCGGGCGGCGGTGGCGGTGGCGGCGACTGGTCCGCCCCGGCGTCGTCGGCCCCCATGGACGAGGAGACCCCCTTCGATGCCCCCTAAGCCAACGACGAAGAAGCGCGGCCCCAAGAAGGAGAAGGACGACAAGGGCTGGAAGAAGCAGAAGCGCAAGGTCTGCATCTTCTGCAAGGACAAGATCGAGTACGTCGACTTCAAGGAAGTCGCGATCCTGCGGAAGTTCGTGTCGGACCGAGGGAAGATCCGCGCGCGTCGCGTGTCGGGCAACTGCGTGCAGCACCAGCGCGACGTTGCGACCGCCATCAAGAACGCGCGTGAGATGGCCCTCCTGCCAACCTCGGGCCGATGAAGGTCGTCCTCCAGAAGTCCGTCGCGAAGCTCGGCGTCCCCGGTGACGTCGTCGAGGTCGCCGACGGCTACGCGCGGAACTACCTGATGCCCCGCGGCCTCGCCGTGCGGGCCACGGACGGCATGGTCAAGCACCAGACGAGCCTGAAGCGGGCGCACGCCGCCCGTGAGGAGCACCAGCGGAGCGAGGCGCAGACGGTCGCGTCCCGGCTCCAGTCCACGCCCCTCGTCCTCCGCGCCAAGGCGGGGGAGGAGGGCAAGCTCTTCGGCAGCGTGACGGCCGCGGACATCGCGGGCGCGATCGCACGGCAGGCCGGCCTCGCGGTCGACCGCCACGCGGTCCGGCTCGCGGAGCCGATCCGCACGCTCGGGGAGCACCGGGTGACGGTGCACCTGTTCGCCGGGGTCGACGCGGACGTCGCGATCCGGGTCGAGGCCCAGTAG
>JBJTHT010000043.1:0-8409 GCA_046094605.1 Actinomycetota bacterium
CGCCCCGGCGGCGCGGGGCGCGCGCGCCCCCCCCCCCCCCCCCCCGACGCGTTTCACCTTCCCGTATCCCGTCTCCACGGAACCGTGACGTCGGTCACGAACGCGCGTGCCTGCGGCGGTCTAGGATGGCGCCGTACGGCAACCCTGGGGGAGTGAACGGGAGTGGACGCATGAACAAGGACGCACAGACCTTCGGCCAACGCCTCCGAGAGGCGCGCCTGCGGGCGGGCCTCAGCCAGTCGGACGTGGAGGAGACCTCGGGTATCCCGAAGGCCCGCCTCTCGCGCTACGAGAACGGGCACGTGGCACCCTCGATCCAGACCCTGGAGCGGCTCGCGGTCGCGCTCGGCGTCTCGGAGGCGAGCCTCCTCGGCGACCAGCGGGCGATCCTCGAGTCCTTCTTCGACACCCTGCACACGCGGGGTGTCCGGGTCTACTCGAGCGACCAGGCCGTGGCCATGGCCAACGCGATCGCCGACCTGTTCCACGCGCTCGGCGGGCTGGACGACGAGGCGGCGGAGGGCGCCGAGGGGACCCTGGCCGAGCGCTGAGGCACGGACGGTCCCGGCTTGACCCCGGGGACGGTCGGGGGTAGCGTCGGGAGCGTTCGGGTCCGGGGCGTGGCCCCTGTTTGACGACCCCACCTCCGCACGCGTATCCTCTCGCTTCGCCGCGACGCGCCTGCCCGACGCTTCGCTGCGCCCACGAACCGCTCGAGACCGCCCAGGGGGGATCGTCCTTGACCGATCAGCTCGTCCCGGTCCGCGACCGAGTCAGCTTCTCGAAGCTCAAGGAGGCGCTCCCGCTCCCGGACCTGGTGGGCGTACAGCGCGAATCCTTCGATTGGCTCATCCGCGAGGGACTGCGCGAGGTGCTCGACGAGGTCTCGCCGATCGAGGACCACTCCGGTCAGTTCCAGCTCCACTTCCGCGAGCACCACTTCGAGGAACCGAAGTTCTCGGTCGAGGAGTGCACCAACAAGGACATGACCTACGGGCGACCCCTGTTCGTTCAGGCGATGTTCGTCGCGAAGGCCACGGGCGAGATCAAGGAGCAGGGCGTCTTCATGGGGGAGTTCCCCATGATGACCGACCAGGGCACCTTCATCATCAACGGCACCGAGCGCGTCGTCGTCTCGCAGCTCGTGCGCTCGCCCGGCGTCTACTTCAGCCGCGAACCCGACAAGACCTCCGACCGTGACATCCACGTCGCGAAGGTCATCCCCGGCCGCGGCGCCTGGCTCGAGTTCGACATCGACAAGAAGGACACCGTCGGCGTCCGCATCGACCGCAAGCGTCGTCAGTCCGTCACGGTGTTCCTGAAGGCGCTCGGCTGGACCGCAGACGAGATCCTCGAACTGTTCGACCACGCGCCGTCGATCCAGGCGACGCTCGAGAAGGACCACGTCGAGTCGCAGGAGGAAGCGCTCGAGGACATCTACCGCAAGCTCCGTCCGGGCGAGCCGCCCGCGGCCGAGTCTGCGCGCACGCTCCTCGAGAACCTCTACTTCAACCCCAAGCGCTACGACCTCGCGCGCGTCGGTCGGCACAAGATCGACAAGAAGCTCGGCAAGGCCGAGGGCGCGCTCGTGGCGCAGCTGCGCGCGCGGGCCAAGACCCTCGCCGCCGGCGACAACCCCGACCGCAAGGCCTGGGAGCAGTCGCGGTTCCGCGTGTACGCCGACCTCCAGAAGGAGGAGAAGGGCGAGGGTGGCCCGCAGTACAAGGGCATCCTCACCTACGACGACATGCTGAAGACCGTGCGCTACCTCGTGAAGCTCCACCAGGGCGCCGAGGGCTTCGAGCAGGACGACATCGACCACTTCGGGAACCGTCGCCTCCGCTCGGTGGGCGAACTGATCCAGAACCAGATCCGGATCGGCCTCTCGCGCATGGAGCGCGTCGTCAAGGAGCGCATGACGACGCAGGACGTCGAGGCGATCACGCCCCAGACCCTCATCAACATCCGTCCCGTGGTCGCCTCCATCAAGGAGTTCTTCGGGACCTCGCAGCTCTCGCAGTTCATGGACCAGACGAACCCGCTCGCCGGCCTCACCCACAAGCGCCGTCTCTCGGCGCTGGGCCCCGGCGGCCTCTCGCGCGAGCGCGCGGGGTTCGAGGTCCGCGACGTCCACCCGTCCCACTACGGCCGCATGTGCCCGATCGAGACGCCGGAGGGACCGAACATCGGCCTCATCGGTTCCCTCTCGACGTACGGGCGCGTGAACGACTTCGGCTTCATCGAGACGCCGTACCGCCGCGTCGTCGACGGCAAGGTGACCGAGCGCGTCGACTACCTGTCCGCTGACGAGGAGGACAAGCACGTCATCGCGCAGGCGACGGAGCCCTTTGACGGCAGCGGTCGGTTCCTCAACCCGCCGGTGCTCTGCAGGCGCAAGGGCGGCGAGGTCGACTCGGTCCCGCCGACCGAGGTCGACTACATGGACGTGTCGCCGAAGCAGATCATCTCGGTGGCCGCGGCCCTCATCCCGTTCCTCGAGCACGACGACGCCAACCGCGCGCTGATGGGCGCCAACATGCAGCGCCAGGCGGTTCCCCTCCTGCGCGCCGAGGCGCCGATCGTGGGCACCGGAATGGAGTTCCGCACCGCGGTGGACGCCGGCGACGTGCTCCTCGCGGGCGAGGCGGGCGTCGTCGAGGACGTCTCCGCGGACACGGTCGTGATCCGCGAGAAGACCGGCGACCTCAAGGCGTACCCGCTCCTCAAGTTCCGTCGGTCGAACCAGGGCACCTGCATGAACCAGCGCCCGATCGTGAAGGCGGGCGACAAGGTGGCCCGCGGGCAGGTCATCGCGGACGGCCCCTCGACGGAGGCCGGCGAGCTCGCGCTCGGCCGCAACCTCGTCGTCGCATACATGCCCTGGGAGGGCCACAACTACGAGGACGCGATCATCATCTCCCAGCGCCTCGTGAAGGACGACATCCTCACCTCGATCCACATCGAGGAGCACGAGGTCGACGCGCGTGACACGAAGCTCGGCGCCGAGGAGATCACGCGCGACATCCCGAACGTCGCCGAGGAGATCCTGAAGGACCTCGACGAGCGCGGCATCGTGCGGATCGGCGCGGAGGTGAACGTCGGCGACTACCTCGTCGGCAAGGTCACCCCCAAGGGTGAGACCGAGCTCACGCCCGAGGAGCGCCTGCTGCGCGCGATCTTCGGCGAGAAGGCCCGCGACGTCCGCGACACCTCGCTCAAGGTGCCGCACGGTGAGTCCGGTCGCGTCATCGACGTGCGCGTGTTCACGCGCGAGGACGGCGACGAGCTCCAGCCCGGCGTGAACCAGCTCGTGCGCGTCTACATCGCGCAGAAGCGGAAGATCTCCGACGGCGACAAGCTCGCCGGTCGCCACGGGAACAAGGGCGTCATCTCGACGGTGCTCCCCGAGGAGGACATGCCGTTCCTCTCCGACGGGTCGCCGGTCGACATCGTGCTCAACCCGCTCGGCGTGCCTTCCCGGATGAACCTCGGCCAGGTCCTCGAGGCGCACCTCGGCTGGGCCGGCCTCGTCGGGTTCACGAAGGACGGCAAGGACCACCCCGGTCCCGCCCACGTCGCGACGCCGGTCTTCGACGGCGCGCGGGAGGACGAGATCCTCGACGTGATCCGCGCGGCGCACCCGAACCGCGACGGCGACCGCCTCGTCAACGAGGTCGGCAAGGCCGTCCTCTTCGACGGGCGCACCGGTGAGCCCTACGACGAACCGGTCACGGTCGGCGTCGCCTACATCCTCAAGCTCGCGCACCTCGTCGACGACAAGATCCACGCGCGGTCGACGGGCCCCTACTCGATGATCACGCAGCAGCCGCTCGGCGGGAAGGCGCAGTTCGGCGGCCAGCGCTTCGGGGAGATGGAGGTGTGGGCCCTCGAGGCCTACGGCGCGGCGTACACGCTCCAGGAGCTCCTCACGGTGAAGTCCGACGACATCATCGGTCGCGTCAAG
Source organism: Actinomycetota bacterium (assembly GCA_046094605.1). Taxonomy (GTDB): domain Bacteria; phylum Actinomycetota; class UBA4738; order UBA4738; family HRBIN12; genus JBJTIF01. The sequence continues at coordinate 3,965 of JBJTHT010000043.1, forward strand.
GTCTACGAGGCGATCGTCAAGGGCGAGAACATCCCCGAGCCGGGCATCCCGGAGTCCTTCAAGGTGCTCCTCAAGGAGATGCAGTCGCTCTGCCTCAACGTGCCCGTGGTCTCGGCCGACGGCACGCAGATCGAACTCCGCGACTCGGACGAGGACTACTTCCGGGCCGCCGAGGAACTCGGGATCGACCTCTCGCGCCGCGAGCCCGCTGGCGCCGAATTCGACTGACGGGGAAGGGGACCGGCGTGCTCGACGTCAACATGTTCGACTCCATCTCCATCGGCCTCGCGTCGGCCGACCAGATCCGCGCGTGGTCGAACGGCGAGGTGCGCAAGCCCGAGACGATCAACTACCGCACCCTCAAGCCGGAGAAGGACGGGCTCTTCTGCGAGAAGATCTTCGGGCCGACGCGCGACTGGGAGTGCCACTGCGGCAAGTACAAGCGCGTCCGGTTCAAGGGCATCATCTGCGAGCGCTGCGGCGTCGAGATCACGCGCAGCCGCGTGCGCCGCGACCGGATGGGCCACATCGAGCTGGCCGCCCCGGTCACCCACATCTGGTACTTCAAGGGCGTCCCCTCGCGCCTCGGCTACCTGCTCGACATCGCGCCGAAGGACCTCGAGCGGATCATCTACTTCGCCGCCTACGTCATCACCCACGTCGACACGGAGCGCCGGCACAAGGACCTCCCCGCGATCGAGAAGGACGTCGCGAAGGAGAAGAAGAACCTCGACGCTGAGCGCGACGACAAGATCGAGACGCGCAAGGCCACGCTCGAGAAGCGCCTGCGCGAACTGGCGAAGGACGGCGTGAAGGGGACGCAGCTCGGCCAGGAGAAGAAGGCGGCCCAGCGCGACATCGACCGCTACACGGAGGACGCCAAGCGCGACGCGGAGCACCTCGACGCCGTGCTCGCCGCCTTCAAGTCCATCAAGATCAAGCAGCTCGTGGCCGACGACGCCGTCTACCGCTCGCTCCGCGAGCGCTACGGTGACTACTTCGACGGCGGCATGGGTGCGGAGGCCATCAAGCGCCTGCTCGCCGACCTCCCGCTCGAGGACGAGGCGGCGATGCTGCGCGAGCAGATCGCGAACCTCCCGGCCCGCAGCGCCAAGCGCACGAAGGCGATCAAGCGCCTCAAGGTCATCAAGAACTTCCTCGGCGACAACTCGCCGCTCGGCATGGTGCTCGACGCCGTGCCGGTCATCCCGCCGGACCTGCGTCCGATGGTCCAGCTCGACGGTGGCCGGTTCGCGACGTCGGACCTGAACGACCTCTACCGTCGCGTGATCAACCGGAACAACCGGCTCAAGCGCCTCCTCGACCTCCAGGCGCCCGAGATCATCGTGAACAACGAGAAGCGCATGCTCCAGGAGGCGGTGGACGCGCTGTTCGACAACGGCCGTCGCGGCCGCCCGGTCACGGGTCCCGGCAACCGTCCGCTGAAGTCGCTCTCCGACATGCTCAAGGGCAAGCAGGGTCGGTTCCGCCAGAACCTGCTCGGCAAGCGCGTGGACTACTCCGGGCGCTCGGTCATCGTCGTCGGGCCCTCGCTCAAGCTCCACCAGTGCGGGCTGCCCAAGCAGATGGCGCTCGAGCTGTTCAAGCCGTTCGTGATGAAGACGCTCGTGGACCGCGGCCTCGCCCAGAACATCAAGAGCGCCAAGCGCATGGTCGAGCGTGCGCGTCCGCAGGTCTGGGACGTGCTCGAGGACGTGATCTCGGAGCGCCCGGTCCTCCTGAACCGCGCTCCGACCCTCCACCGCCTCGGCATCCAGGCCTTCGAGCCGGTCCTCGTCGAGGGCAAGGCGATCCAGATCCACCCGCTCGTCTGCGTGGCCTTCAATGCCGACTTCGACGGCGACCAGATGGCCGTCCACGTGCCGCTCTCGGCGGAGGCGCAGGCCGAGGCGCGCATCCTCATGCTCTCCACCAACAACATCCTCTCGCCGGCCCACGGCCGACCGATCGCGGTGCCGAACCAGGACATCGTCCTCGGCCTCTACTACCTGACGCTCGACGCGGGCCGCCAGGTCGCCGACGAGCAGATGAAGCGGTTCTCCTCGGTGGAGGAGGCCCTCATGGCCCTCGACCACCGCGCGATCCACGTGCACGACCCGATCGAGGTGCGCATGCCCGCGGGCAAGGTGTTCCCGGCCGGGTCGTCGACGCCCGTCCCCGACGACGCCGCCTCCGTGCCGCGCCTGCGCACGACGGCGGGCCGCCTGATCCTCAACGCGGTGTTCCCCCTCGAGGAGGAGTACGTGAACCGCCCGCTCCTCAAGGCCGACATCGGTCGCCTCGTCGACGGCTGCGTGCGTCGCTACGACCGCGCGCAGGTCGAGCGGATCCTCGACGGCCTCAAGGAGGTCGGGTTCCACTGGGCGACCCGCGCCGGCGTCACGATCGGCGTCGAAGACGTCACCACGCCCGAGGACAAGGCCCGCATCCTCGACACCTACGAGCAGCGCGCGTCGAAGATCGAGGGGCAGTTCCGCAAGGGCATCATCACGGACGAGGAGCGCCGTCAGGAGCTCATCGAGATCTGGACGCAGGCCACCGACGAGGTGAAGGACGCGATGGAGCGTCAGTTCACCGTGACCAACCCGATCTACATGATGGCCAACTCCGGTGCCCGCGGGAACATCATGCAGATCCGTCAGATCGCGGGCATGCGCGGTCTCGTCGCGAACCCCAAGGGCGAGATCATCCCGCGCCCGATCAAGTCGAACTTCCGCGAGGGTCTCTCGGTCCTCGAGTACTTCATCTCGACCCACGGCGCGCGCAAGGGTCTGGCCGACACGGCGCTCCGCACGGCCGACTCCGGCTACCTCACGCGTCGCCTCGTGGACGTCTCGCAGGAACTCATCGTCCGTGAGGAGGACTGCGGCGCCGACCGCGGCATCGAGATGCGCGTCGTCGGGAACCCGCACGCCGAGACCTCGCTCCTCAGCCGGATCCTCGCCGAGGACGTGAAGGCGGGCGGCCAGAAGGTCGCGCAGCGCAACGAGGAGGTCTCCGAGGAGGTCATCGCGCGGCTGCTCGCCGCCGGTGTCGAGTCGGTTCGCGTGCGCTCGGCCGCCACCTGCGACGCCCTCTACGGCATCTGCCGCCGCTGCTACGGCTGGTCGCTCGCGACCGGTCGTCTCGTCGACATCGGCGAGGCGGTCGGCATCGTCGCCGCCCAGTCGATCGGCGAGCCCGGCACGCAGCTCACGATGCGGACGTTCCACACCGGTGGCGTCGCGGGCCAGGACATCACGCACGGTCTGCCGCGCGTCCAGGAACTCTTCGAGGCCCGTCGTCCCAAGGGTGTCGCGACGATCACGCGCTACGCGGGCACGGTCTCGATCGAGAACGACGAGGAGAAGAAGGAGCGCCGGATCACCGTCACGCAGGACGACGGTCTCCAGGACCAGTACCGCGTCGGGTTCCGCGCCCGCCTCACCGTCTCCGAGGGGGACCAGGTCGAGGTCGGTCAGCAGCTGACCGAGGGCTCGGTCGACCCGCACGAGCGGCTCGAGGTCGAGGGGCTCCAGGCGCTCCAGCGCCACCTCGTGGACGAGGTGCAGCAGGTCTACCGCAGCCAGGGCGTGACGATCCACGACAAGCACATCGAGCTGATCGTGCGCCAGATGCTCCGCAAGGTGCAGATCATCCAGGAGGGCGACACGGACTTCCTGCCCGGCGACCTCGTGGACCGCCGCGAGTTCGACCGCGTGAACCGCGACATGATCGACCAGGGCAAGGCCGTCGCGGCGGCGCGGCCGTGGCTCCTCGGCATCACGAAGGCCTCGCTCGCCACGGACTCGTGGCTGTCGGCGGCCTCGTTCCAGGAGACCACCCGGGTGCTCACCGAGAACGCGATCGCGGGACGCTCCGACGAGCTCATCGGGCTCAAGGAGAACGTCATCATCGGCAAGCTCATCCCGGCCGGGACCGGCATGGCCCACTACCGCAACACGCTGGTCCACATCCGGCCCGAGGCGATCCCCGAGTACTGGCTCGAGCGTCAGAAGGCGATCCAGGAGGCCGCGGCGCTCGGCGAGGTCGAGGGCGTCGAGGCCGTCGCGTCGGGCGGGCGGATCTCCCGCGAGGAGGCGGAGCGCGCGCTGTTCGGCGGGTCCACCCTCACCGCGGTGGCGTCCGAGGACGCGACCGAGGACGCCGGCGAGGCCACCACCGAGGAGTAGGCACCGCCTCGGCGGGCCGCCTTGCCCCACCCGCCGCCCCTCTGCTACAACCCTCCCACGCCCGCCCGGACGGGGCGGGTCAGAGAGAGGGGTTCCCGCATGCGCATCCGCCACGCGGCGGCGATCTCGGGCGTCACGCTCGCCCTGGTCGCCTCCATCCTGACCTCACTCCCGGCGGCCTCGGCGGCCACGGGCGTGCGCGGTACGAAGTACCCGTCGATCCTCGAGAAGGTCGCCGCGACCGGCGTCGCG
>JBJTHT010000044.1:0-6118 GCA_046094605.1 Actinomycetota bacterium
GAGATGGTCATGCCCGGGGACAACGTCGAGATGACCGTCGACCTGATCGCCCCCATCGCCATGGAGGAGGGCCTGCGCTTCGCGATCCGCGAGGGCGGCCGGACCGTTGGCGCCGGGCGCGTGACGAAGATCCTGAAGTAGGGCGGCGATGGCGAAGAAGGAAGGGAACCGGCCGAAGATCACGCTCGAGTGCACCGCGTGCAAGCGGCGCAACTACAACACGGTCAAGAACCGCGTGAACGACCGCGAGCGGATCGAACTCAAGAAGTACTGCCGCTGGTGCCGCACGCACACCGCCCACAAGGAGACGCGCTGAGGTGAACCCCTCGCTCGAGGGGAAGGCCTACCCGGCCGTCCCCTTCGAGGTCGGGGAGGACGCCGTCCGCCGCTTCGCACGCGCGGTGGGCGACGACCGCCCGGGGGTCCCCCCGACGTTCCTCACGGTCGCGGAGATCACGGCCGGATGGGACCCGGTGATCGGCGACCCGGACCTCGGCCTCGTCTACGCCCGCGTCGTCCACGCCGAGCAGGCCTACTCGTTCGCGCGGCCGCTGCGCATCGGCGACCGGCTCCACGCCGCGGCGACGATCGAGTCGATCCGCATCAAGGGCGCCCACGGCTTCCTGACCCTGCGCACCGAGATCACCGATGCGGGAACCGGCGAGCGCGTCGCCACGGCCCGTTCGGTCCTGCTGGAACGGAGCGAGGCGTGAGGCCGGGCGACGCGCTCGCCCCCGTCGCGCGCACGATCACGCGCGAGGACATCGCGACCTACGCCGACGCATCGGGGGACCGCAACCCCCTCCACCTCGACGACGCGTACGCGCGGGCGTCCGGGTTCCCCTCGGTCCTCGCGCACGGGATGCTCACGCTCGGTCACCTCGCGACCGCGGTGCGCGGATGGGCGGGCGACGGCGAGGTGCTCGCGCTGCGCGCGCAGTTCCGCGTGCCGGTGTTCCCTGGCGAGACGATCGTGGCGCGTGGCACCGTGCGCGAGGTCGAGGGAGGCACGGCGCGCCTCGACGTGTGGGTCGAGGTCGAGCGCGACGGGGGCGTGGAACAGCCGATCCGGCGGAGCGAGGCGGAGATCCGGCTGGCCTGACGGCCTAGGTGAGGGTCCGGGCGAACCCGGCGAGGCGGCGGTCGATCGCGTCGGCGATCTCGCGGGGGAGCGCGGCCTGGACCTCCTTGGCGGAGCGCAGCGCCTGCTTGCTCGCCTCCTGCTCGGCCGCGACGGTCGCCGCGAGGTGCTCGTGGTCGGAACGGATCAGCCGCGCGAGGGCCTCGACGCGGTCCTCGACCGAGGCGAGGAGCGCCTGGCGATCGGCCTGACGGGTCATCTGCGCGGCGTACTCGAGCGAGTCGATCGCCGAGGAGAGGCGACGCTCGATCGAGTCGCCGAGGCGGAACACCGCGTTGTCGATGCGCAGCATCGACTCGTCGATCCGTTGGTTCAGGACGCGGACGTCGGCCTCACGGAGCTGGTCGAGCGCGGCGAGCGCCTCGCGCTGCTCGGCGGCCATCCGCTGGACCTCGGCGCGCAGCGCCTCGGAGTCGGCGCGGACGAGCCGGGCGAGCGCCATGCTCCACTCCTCCATCTCGGAGGGGGCGGAACCGACCGGGGCGGCCACGGGCGCGGGCGTCGTCGCCCCGCGCGTGAGGAACATGGACTCGAGGCGGGCCTGTCGGGTCGCGAGATCGTCGAGACCCTCGGTGAGCCTGCGGCCGAGCGCGGCGATCTGCGCGAGGACCTCGGTCGTCGCGTCCGTCGCCTGCGGCCGCGCGAGCGGCTCGGCGGCCACGACGACGGGCTCGGGGGCGAGCGGTTCCTCGGGGATCTCGAGCACGAACGGCGCGGGGACCGGTCCGTCGATCTCCGGCTCGATCCCGACCACGGCCTCGAACGCCGGCGCGAAGGTGGCGCCGACGGGCGTGTCGTCGAAGGCGAGGAGGAGCGGCTCGGTGGGTTCCGGCTCGGGGAGGTCCAGGCCGGCGGCGCGGAGGAGCGGGCCCGCCGGCGGGATCTCGACCACGAAGTCCTCGGGGTCGCTGAGCACGGGGATGTCCACGATGGGCGCGGATGTGGGTTCCGCCGCCGGTCCCTCCGCGGTCACCTCGACGGTCACCTCGACCTCGACCTCGACGTCGGCCTGCAGGTCCACCGTCGGGTGGTCGTCCATCCCGAGGAAGGGCGCCTCGGCATCGGCCTCGATCTCCGGCCAGGTCTCCTCGAACGCCGCCTCGCCGGCCCCGAAGAGCGTGGGGTCCGGGAGCGAACGGCCGGTGAGGCGGGCGCGGGAGGCGCGGAGCTCGTCCTCGATGCGCTGGAGCGGATCCTCGTCGTGCTCGGCCATGCGGCGAGCATAGGTCGGCCCCGTGCCCGAATCACGCACCCTCGGGCGCCTTCGACCTCCTTTGCCGGGCCGCGGCGGCGCCGCCTATACTCGCCATCCCGGTCTCCCCACGCGCCGGAGGGGCGTAGCTCAACTTGGTAGAGCACCGGTCTCCAAAACCGGCGGTTGGGGGTTCAAGTCCCTCCGCCCCTGCAAGGAGCAGCACGTGAACCGACAGATGAAGCGAGCGCAGCAGCGCCAGGGCTCCGCGGTCGAGCGCGCCCAGGCGGCGACCGCTGCGCGGCGTCCCCAGGCGGCGGAACGTCGCGGCGCGCGTGGCGCCGGCTCGTTCCTCCGGGAGGTCCGACGCGAACTCGGCCAGGTGATCTGGCCGACCCGGACGGAACTCCTGACCTACACCGTGGTCGTGCTCGTGACGGTCGTGGTCCTCACCGCCTACGTCTTCGGCCTCGACGCGCTGTTCTCCAGGTTCGTCATCAGCATCTTCGGGAACTGACATGGCCCACACGTTCGAACCCGACGCCCCGACGACCGACGTCGACCTGCAGGACCTCGCCGCGGGCCTCGCCGTTCCCGGCGCCGAGGACGAGGCCGCACCGGACCTGCCCATCGAGGGCGCGACCGACCCGGGCCTGACCGACGCGGCCCCCACGGACGCCGACGTCGAGGACGCCGACGACCTCGCCGAGGATCTGCACGCCGAGGTCGAGCCGGTCGACCCCAACGATCCGTTCAGCGGCCCCGGCGACTGGTACGTCGTGCACACCTACTCGGGCTACGAGAACAAGGTGAAGCGCAACCTTGAGTCCCGCATCGAGTTCATGCAGATGCAGGAGCGCATCTTCGCCGTCGTGATCCCCATGGAGGACGTCATGGAGATCAAGGGCGGCAAGAAGACCGTCGTGCAGAAGAAGGTGTTCCCGGGCTACCTGCTCGTGAAGATGGACTACGACGACCGGTCGTGGCGCTGCGTGCGCGAGACGCCGGGCGTCACGGGCTTCGTCGCCGCCGGAACCGGCACCCGGCCCACCCCGCTCTCCCGCGCCGAGGTCGAGAAGATCCTCGTCGTGAAGAAGGAGGAGGCCAAGCCGCAGTTCCGCCTCGGCTTCGAGGAGGGCGACGTCGTGCGCATCACGAGCGGCCCGTTCGCCGACTTCAACGGCACGATCAGCGAGATCAACGTGGACCAGAGCAAGCTCAAGGTCCTCGTCAACATCTTCGACCGGGAGACGCCGGTCGAACTGGGCTTCGACCAGGTCGCGAAGGTCTAGGCCCCCGACCGCGGGAGGCCGCCGCAGGCGGCCGTTCGCACCGCAGGAGGTGAACCGCAGTGGCACCGAAGAAGAAGGTCACCGCCGTCGTCAAGCTGCAGATCAAGGCGGGTCAGGCGACGCCCGCTCCCCCCGTCGGCACGGCCCTCGGCCAGCACGGCGTGAACATCATGGAGTTCTGCCGCCAGTACAACGAGGCGACGCAGGCCCAGGCGGGGCAGGTCATCCCGGCCGAGCTCACGATCTACGAGGACCGCTCGTTCACGTTCGTGACGAAGCAGCCCCCGGCGTCCGAGCTCATCAAGATGGCCGCCGGCATCCAGAAGGGGTCCGCGACCCCGAACAAGAACAAGGTCGCGCGCCTCACGCAGGCCCAGGTCCGCACGATCGCGGAACAGAAGATGGCCGACCTGAACGCCAACGACGTCGAGCACGCGATGCGCATCATCGCGGGCACGGCGCGGAGCATGGGCGTGGAGGTGGGCGCATGAGCGGCAAGCGCTACCGCCAGGCCGCATCGTCGGTGGACGTCGAGAAGGAGTACGCGCCGGCCGAGGCCGTGCGCATCCTCAAGGCGTTCCCCGCGGCGAAGTTCGACGAGACCGTCGAGGTCGCGTTCCGTCTCGGGCTCGACACCCGCAAGGCCGAGCAGGCGCTCCGCGGAACGATCGCCCTGCCGCACGGCACGGGCAAGACCGTCCGGGTCGCCGCGTTCGCCACGGGCGAGAAGGGGCGGGAGGCCAAGGAGGCCGGCGCCGACATCGTCGGCGGCGAGGACCTCGTGGAGACCGTGATCGCCGGCACGATCGACTTCGACGCCGCGGTCGCCACGCCGGACCTCATGGCCGCGGTCGGCAAGGCCGGTCGCGTGCTGGGACCGCGCGGCCTCATGCCCAACCCGAAGACCGGAACCGTCACCTTCGACATCGGCAAGGCCGTCGCCGACATCAAGGGCGGCCGCGTCGAGTACAAGACGGACGCGACCGGGATCGTGCACCTGATCATCGGGAAGCGATCCTTCGGGGAACAGCAGCTGCTCGAGAACCTCCAGGCCGCCTACGAGGAGATCGTGCGCGCCCGGCCGTCGAGCGCGAAGGGCAAGTACCTGATCAGCGCGAGCATCTCGAGCACGATGAGCCCCGGCGTGCGGATCGACGCCTCGGGCCTGCGTGGCTCGGAGGCCGCGAGCGCCTGAACCGACCGCCCACCGGGTAGCCTTCGCTCGCCGCAGAAAGCGAGGGCGCCGCATGATCCGGCCACGCCGGTACTCGCCGAGGCTCAGGGGTTCCGCGTCTCGACGCGCCTCCGCAGCCGTCTGCGGAGGCGTTCTCCGTTCCTGAGGGAGTCGAGATGGCGAAGCAGGTCAAGATCGATCGGGTCGCGGACCTCCGCGAGCGGATCGCCGGTTCGCAGGCGATGCTCGTCACGGAGTACCGCGGCATGACGGTCCACGAGACGGCGGAACTGCGCAGGTCCCTGCGCGGCGCGGCGTCCTTCGCGGTCGTCAAGAACACCCTCCTCAAGCGTGCCGCCGACGAGGCCGGCATCGACGACGGGTTCTCCACGATGCTCGCGGGTCCCACCGCGGTCGCGTTCGTCACCGGCGACGTGGTCGCGGCGGCCAAGAAGATCGCGGACGCCCAGAAGTCGTTCCCGGCGCTCGTCCTCAAGGGCGGCTGGGTGGAGGGGCGCGTGCTCGACGAGCGCGGCGCGAAGGCGCTGTCCTCGCTCGACTCGCGCGAGGTGATGCTGTCGAAGGTCGCGGGCATGCTCCAGTCGGAGATGGTGCGCGCGGCCTCGATGTTCCAGGCGCTCCAGGGACGGTTCCTGTCCCTGCTGGAGGCCTACAAGGAGAAGGTCCCCGGCGAGGCGATCGCGGCGGCTCCGGCCGTCGAGGCGTCCGCCGACGTCCCCGCGCCGGCCGCCGAGGCCGAACCGGTGGCGGACGGGGAACCGACCGGCGACGAACCCGCGGCCGAGGCCGCGGTCGAGGGAGAGGAGTAGGACATGGCCAAGGTCAACACGGAGGACCTGCTCGAGCAGTTCAAGGGGATGACCCTCCTCGAGCTGTCCGAGTTCATCAAGAAGTTCGAGGAGACCTTCGACGTCAAGGCCGCGGCCGCGGCCCCCGTCATGGTCGCCGCCCCCGCGGGCGGTGGCGGCGGTGGCGAGGCCGGCGAGGAGAAGACGGACTTCGACGTCATCCTCGTCGACGGCGGCGACAAGAAGATCCAGGTCATCAAGGAGGTGCGCGCGCTCACGAGCCTCGGCCTCAAGGAGGCCAAGGACCTCGTCGAGGGCGCCCCGAAGCCGGTCCTGGAGCGGGTCCCGAAGGAGCAGGCCGACAAGGCCAAGGAACTCCTCGAGGGCGCCGGCGCCAAGGTCGAGATCAAGTAGCGCAACGCTCTCCAGGAGTTCCTTGGCCTTGTCGGCCTGCTCCTTCGGGACCCGCTCCAGGACCGGCTTCGGGGCGCCCTCGACGAGGTCCTTGGC
>JBJTHT010000045.1:0-4583 GCA_046094605.1 Actinomycetota bacterium
CCACTCGTCGAGGATCCGGTTCTTCCGCGCGAACTCGTCGACGCCGACGAGGTGGACCGGGTGGAGGCGTTCCTCGAGGCCGGCGCGGAGCATCTGATCCTCGCGACGCACACCTCGGGCGGTCGCCCGTACGACCTCGGGCCGCTCGAGCGGCTCCTCGCGGCGGCCGACGCCTAGAGCGTGACGGTCACGACGATCACGGCCGACGTGGTCGCACCGCAGATCGCATTGCCGAGCGTCGTCGGGACGACCTCCGCCGCCCGGACGATGAAGGAGTACGTGCCGGTCGTCGTCATCTTCCGCGAGAAGGCGTAGGAACCGCTCGACGTCGTCCTCGTCGACTGCAGCGCCGATGTTCCCGTGGAGGACCAGAGCGTGACGGTCTGACTCGCGACGGAGCAGCGCGCGTCCCCGGTGGCGAGGGCGCCACGGAACGCCACCGAGTACCCCTTGCGCACGGTGAGCGCCAGCGACGTCGGTGTGAGCGTTCGCGGCACGACGAGGGCGAAGATGCCGGTCACCGCTCGGTTCGCGGACATCACCGGGGTGCACGCGCCGGACCCCGTGCAGGCGCCCGACCACCCCACGAACCGCGAGGTCCCGCCGGCCGCCGGCGCGAGCGTGGCCGTCGTGTTGACCGGGTAGACCGCGCTGCACGTCGGCGCGCAGACCACCGAGGTCGGTGCCGGCGTCGTCGCGGTGATCGTGCCCGTCCCGGTCCCCGACATCGACATCGTGAGCGTGTAGGTCGCGGGTCCGAAGGTCGCGGTCGCCGTCTTCGCCGCGTCGGCCGTGACGACGCAGGGCGCCGTCCCGGTGCATGCGCCGCTCCAGCCGACGAACGCGCTGTCGGCGGCGGGCGTCGCCGTGAGGGTGACCTGCGAGCCGTAGGCGAACGCGGCACTGCACGTACCGGAGGCGACGCCCGCCGCCGCCGTGCACGAGACGCCCGCGGGCGTCGACGCCACGGTGCCCGATCCGGTCCCCGCCGCCGCCACCGTGATGGGGGTGGTCGTCGGGACGTAGGTGATCGTGACGGAGCGGTTCGTCGTCATCTGGAGGGTGCACGTGCCGCCGACCGGGGCGCCCGCGCAGTCACCGCCCCAGGTCCACGTGGTGAGCGCGTCGGTCGAGTTGGGCGCGAGGGTGGTCAGCGCGCCGCCGACGGAAAGGCGCGTCGTCGCCGTGCAGGTCCCGTTGCAGAACCCGCCGAGCCCGTCCTGCTGCACGCCGCCCGTCTTGCCGTCGACGCTCACCTTGGTGATCGCGAGGCTCTTGAGCAGCAGCGGCGTCGGATCGGTGCCGTTGTAGCGGTCGAGGTCCACGTTCCCGGAGATGCCGGGGACGGTCCCGCTCGACGTGTACTGCCAGAAGGTCCAGCCGTTGCCCGCCCAGTTGTTGGCGGGGATCGTCGGCGAGGCGGCCGTCGTCCAGTGCGCGACCCACAGGAGCCCGTAGCCGCTCTCGGCGACCACGTTGCCCGCGGCGCCGAAGCGGTCGTTCCAGCCGGCGGGGCTCGTGTAGATCATCGGGTAGATCCCGGTCAGCTGCCGCACGCGCTCGAGCCAGGCCATCGCCCAGTCGGTGAGCGCGATCGTTCCCAGGCCGTTGTTCTTCTCGATGTCGAACACGGGCGGGAGGTCGCCGACCCGCGGCTGCGCGTTCGCGACGAACCATTCGGCCTCGGCCCGCGCACCGGCGGTGTTCGTCGGGGTCTTCGTCACGTCGGCGAAGTGGTACGCGCCGACGGGGATGCCGACCGCGTTGGCGCCGGAGCGGTTCGTCGCGTACGTCGCGTCGAGGTAGCCGGTCCCCTGGGTGGCCTTGAGGAACGCGAAGGACTTGCCCGCACCCTTGACCGTCGGCCACGAGATCGTGCCCTGCCAGTGCGAGACGTCGATGCCCTCGGCGTAGGTCACGGCATCCGAGGCACCGGCGGGCAGCGCGACGGCGAGCAGGAGGGTCGCGAGGGCGACCCGGAGCGCCCGGGGGCGGTTCGTCACGGAGGTCCTTTCGGGGGAGCGGGGAAGGAACCCTCCCAGCCTACGCCGGGTCGACCGGCGCGTCGACGGTCTCCGGGAACCCTCCCGTGTGCGAACATCGCCCCGTGAGCAGGACCCTGGAGGGACGTCCGGGCTCGGACCTCGCGCCGGCGCTCGTCGGCGACCGCCTCCCCGTCCCCGTCCTCCCCTCGGGGACCGTGCCGTACCTCGACCTCGACCGGGCGGGGGGCGCGGGCCCGGCCCCCCCGCCGGGGCCGGCCCCGCCCCCCGCCCTCGACGCCCTCGTCCCGCGCTACGGCAGCCCCGCGCGCGGCGCCGGGTTCAAGTCCCTCGTCACGACGCGCTCCTTCGAGGTCGCGCGCGGCTGGGTCGCCGCCTTCGTCGGCGCGCGTGCCGACGACGTCGCGGTCTTCACGCGCAACACGACCGAGGCGACGAACCTCCTCGCGTCGATCCTCCCCGAGGACGCGGTCGTCGTCACGCTCGACATCGAACACCACGCGGACCTCCTGCCCTGGCGCTCGCGCGAGGTGCACCACGTGCGCGTGCCGTCGGATCCAGCGGCGCTCCTCGACGCGGTGGACGCGGGACTCGCCGCGGCCGGGAGGCCGACGCTCCTCGCCGTCACGGGCGCGTCGAACGTGACCGGCGAGTGCCTGCCGATCCGCGACCTCGCGGCGCTCGCGCACCGCCACGGCGCGCGCATCGTCGTGGATGCCGCGCAGCTCGCCCCGCACGCGCCGATCGACATCGCCGCCGACGACGTCGACTACGTCGCGCTCTCCGGCCACAAGCTCTACGCGCCGTTCGGCGCCGGCGCGCTCGTCGGCCGTCCCGACTGGATGCGCACCGGCGAGCCGCTCGTGAAGGGCGGCGGCGCGGTCCGGTTCGTCACGCTCGACGAGGTCGCGTGGCTCGATCCGCCGGAACGGCTCGAAGCCGGGACGCCGAACGTCGTCGGCGCGGTCGCGCTCGGCGCGGCATGTCGCGAGCTCATGCAGCTCGGCATGGCGAACGTCCTCGAGCACGACCTCGCGATCTCGCGGCTCGCGCGCGAGCGGCTCGCGCGCATCCCGGGTCTGCGCATGCCGCACGTCTTCGACGGCGAGGTGCAGCGACTCGCGACCGTGACGTTCCTCCTGGGCGACCTTCCGCACGGGCTCGTCGCCGCCTACCTCGGTGCGGAACACGGCATCGGCGTTCGCAGCGGCTGCTTCTGCGCGCATCCGCTCCTGCTCCGACTGCTCGACGTGGATCCGGTGCAGGCCGAGGGATGGCACGCCGCGATGCGCCGGGGTGAGACGGTGGACCTCCCGGGCGCCACGCGCGCGAGCTTCGGCCTCGGCGCGACGGAGGACGACGTGGAACGGCTCGCCGACGCGCTCGAGCGGCTCGTCGCCGAGGGTCCGCGCTGGACCTACCGCCCGGACGGGCACTCGGGCGGCTGGCTCCCCGATCCGGACCCGCGCGGCGCCGACGCGGTGCTCCCCCCGCCGCCCCACCGCTAGCATCCGGCCATGGCGGACGGTGCCCTGACGCCGACCGAACGCACGCGCGCCAAGCGCCTGCCCGACCGCGTGTCGTACGAGCGCGCCGACATCCACCGCGTCCTCGACGAGACCTACACGTGCTCGGTCGGCTACGTGATCGAGGGTCGTCCCCACGTCACGACGACCGCCCACTGGCGCGACGGCGACCGCGTCTACTGGCACGGGTCGTCGGCGAGCCGGTTCCTGCGGAGCGTCGCGGGGACCGAAGCCTGCCTCACGGCGCATCTCCTCGACGGCATCGTCCTCGCGCGCTCCGGATTCGAGCACTCGATGAACTACCGCTCGGTCACGCTGTTCGGTCGCGTCGAGATCGTCGACCGCGGCCAGGCCGAGGTGCTCGACCGCTTCGTCGAGAAGCTCGTCCCGGGTCGTTCCGCGGAACTGCGCCGGCCGACCGAGCAGGAACTGAAGGCCACGACGGTCCTCTCGATGGCGATCGAGGAGGCCTCCGCGAAGATCCGCGACGGCGGCACCCACGACCCCGAGGCGGACTGGGGGGAACCCGTGTGGGCCGGCGTCCTCGCGGTCGAGTCGCGCTTCACCGACCTCATCCCCGAGACGGAACCGCCGCCCGCGGCCGAGGCGTCGGCGGCGTTACGCGCGCGGCTCGGCATCCGGTTCTGACGTGGGCGCGCGCCTCGGCGTCGCCGCCGCGGTCGTCGGGGGCGCCATCGTCCCCGGCGACGTCGAGGTCGACGCGGGGCGCATCGCCGCGGTCGGGCTGACGCCCGCCGGGCGCGGCCTCGCGGCACCCGGGTTCGTCGACCTCCAGGTGAACGGCTTCGTCGGCGTGGACTTCCTCGCGGCCGACGCCGCGGCCTACGTCGAGGTTGGCGCGGCGATGGCGCGCACCGGCGTCACCGCGTACCAACCGACGCTCATCTCGATGCCCGAGGCGGCGTACGCGCCGGCCCGCGCGGCGATGGCCGCCGGGCGGGGCGGGGCGGGTGCCCGCCGCCGCGGGGCGCCCCCCGCGGGGCCGGTCCGCGGGCCGACACGCTGCGGCGCGCCGGCCCCGCGCGCCGGGGCG
>JBJTHT010000046.1:0-4574 GCA_046094605.1 Actinomycetota bacterium
ACACCCCCGGCCACGAGGCGTTCACCGCGATGCGCGCACGCGGTGCGCAGGTCACCGACATCGCGGTCCTCGTCGTGGCGGCCGACGATGGCGTGAAGCCGCAGACCCTCGAGGCCCTCTCGCACGCGAAGGCGGCGGGCGTGCCGATCGTCGTCGCGGTGAACAAGATCGACAAGCCCGAGGCCGACCCGATGCGGGTTCGTCAGCAGCTCGTCGAGCAGGGCGTCGTCCCGTCCGAGTGGGGCGGCACGAACGAGTTCGTGGACGTCTCGGCGCGCCAGAAGACCAACCTCGGCTCGCTCCTCGACACGATCCTCCTCGTGGCCGACCTCGAGGAACTCACCGCCGACCCGTCCGGTCGTGCCCGCGGCGTGGTCGTCGAGGCCCACCTCGACAAGGGGCGCGGTCCCGTCGGGACCGTTCTCGTCCAGCGCGGCACGCTTGAGCCCGGCGACACCGTCGTCTGCGGCACGACCTGGGCCAAGGTCCGCGCGATGCAGGACGAGCATGGCCGTCCGGTGAAGGTCGCTGGGCCGAGCCGCCCCGTCCAGATCCTCGGGTGGGAAGCGGTGCCCGACGCGGGCGACGAGGTCCGCGAGGTCGCCGACGAGCGCGAGGCGCGGCACGTGTCGCAGGCCCGTCAGGCCCGCACGCGCAGCGCCGAGCTCGTCACCGCGAGCCGCCCGCCAACGCTCGCCGAACTCATGGAGCGGCGGACGAGCGAGGTGCCCGAGCTCACGCTCGTCGTCAAGGCGGACGTGCAGGGATCGCTCGGCGCCCTCGTGGACGCCTTCGCGAAGATCCCGCAGGACGAGGCGCGCGTGCGCGTCATCCACGGTGCGGTCGGCGGGGTGACGGAGAGCGACGTCTCGCTCGCGATGGCCTCGCGCGCGATCGTGGTGGGGTTCAACGTGCGCCCCGACGCCAAGGCCAAGGAACTTGCCGAGCGCGAGGGCGTCGACATCCGCCTGTACCGGATCATCTACGACGCGATCGACGACATCCGCGCCGCGCTCTCGGGCCTCCTCAGTCCCGAACAGCGCGAGAACGAGTTCGGCCGCGCCGAGGTGCGTGCGCTCTTCCGCGTCCCCAAGCAGGGGACGATCGCGGGGTGCTACGTGCTGGACGGGAACATCCCGCGCGCGGCCCGCGCGCGTGTCGTGCGCGACGGCATCGTCGTCTACGAGGGCCGCATCGAGTCGCTGCGTCGATTCAAGGACGACGTCCGAGAGGTCGCCGCCGGGTTCGAATGCGGGATCGGCATCGAGAACTTCAACGACCTCAAGGAAGGCGACATCATCGAGGCCTTCGAGGTGCGCGAGGTCGCACGCCAGCTCTAGGGGGATGTTCGTCGCCCTGCTCCGCCTGGATCTCCGCATCCCCGGATGCGGCTCGCTCAAGGAGAAGCGCCACGTGGTGAAGACCCTCACGGCGGCGATCCGCTCCCGCTTCGGCGTGTCCGTCGCCGAGACCGGCGCGCACGATCTCTGGCAGCGCACGGAGCTGGGCGTCGCCGTCGTCTCCGGGGAGGCCCATCAGGCGCGCCGGGTCGCCCACGAGGTGGAACGCTTCGTCGAGGCGCAGGCCGGCGTCGAGACGATCGGTGCGGAGACCACCCTGCACGCTCCGGAGGACGTGTGAGCGGCGGCGCGCGGCCGGACCGCGTCCAGGAGGAGCTCCGCGAGGTGCTCGCCGAGGAGATCCCGAAGCTCAAGGACCCGCGCGTCGGGTTCGTCACGGTGACCGGCGTGCGCGTCACGCCGGATCTCCGCCACGCGCGGGTGCGCTACACGACGATGGGCGACGACCGCGCCCGCCGGGCGACGGCCGCGGGACTGCGCAGCGCCACCCCGCACCTGCGCCAGGTCGTCGGCGCACAGGTGCGCCTCAAGTTCCTGCCGGATCTGATCTTCGAGGAGGACGAGGGACCGGTCGCGAGCCAGCACATCGAGGAACTGCTCCGCGGGCTCCGGGAGGCCGAGCGTGAGCGCTGAGTCGATCGAGCGCGCCGCCGCCGTCCTGCGGGACGCGCCCGCCGTGGCGCTGGCCTGCCACGTGAACCCCGACCCCGACGCGCTGGGCTCGATGCTCGGGCTCTCCTCCCACCTGCGCGAGCGCGGCGTGCAGACCGTGTGCTCGTTCCCGAACGATCCGTTCGATCCGCCGCGCTGGCTCGACCTGCTGCCGGGCCGCGACGCGCTGGTGCATCCCCGCGAGTTCCCCGATCGCCCCGCGGTGATGGTCACCTGCGACGTCGCCTCGATGGACCGCCTCGCGATGCTCGGTCATCAGGCGTCGCATGCCGAGACGGTCATCTGGATCGACCACCACCGGAGCAACCCGGGCCTGGGGACGATCCAGCTGATCGACCCCGACGCCTCCTCCACGTGCGAACTCGTCGCGCGTCTCGTCGCCGCGATCGGGGGGCCGATGAGCGCGGCGACGGCGACGGCCCTCTACGCGGGCCTCATGACCGACACGGGTCGGTTCCAGTACGAGGCGGTGCGTCCCGAGACGCTCCGCCTCGCGGCCGAGCTCCGGTCGCTGCCCTTCGACCACGCGCGGCTCGCGCAGGCGCTCTACGAGGACAAC
The DNA here is from genome assembly GCA_046094605.1 of Actinomycetota bacterium. Classification (GTDB taxonomy): domain Bacteria; phylum Actinomycetota; class UBA4738; order UBA4738; family HRBIN12; genus JBJTIF01. The sequence continues at coordinate 2,593 of JBJTHT010000046.1, forward strand.
AGCGCCGCGTATCTGCGACTCCTCGGCACGGCGCTCCAGCGCCTGCGCCTCGACGACGACCTCGCGTGGACCTGGCTCACGCGCGAGGACCTCGTCGCGTCGGCGGTGGACATCGGGGAGACCGACGACCTGATCGACGTGGTACGCACCGCCCGCGAGGCGGCGGTGGCCGCCGTCATCAAGCAGCAGCGGGATGGCCGCTTCAAGGTGAGCCTGCGCTCGCGCGGCGACCACGACGTCGCCGCGGTCGCCGCGCGGTTCGGTGGGGGCGGCCACCGCTTCGCCGCCGGCTACACGTCGTCGGCGGACCTCGAGGGGACCGTCGCCGCGCTGCGCGCCGCGCTCGCGGGATGAGCGGTCCCGACGGCCTCGCCCTCGTCGACAAGCCCGGGGGCATCACCTCCCACGACGCGATCGACCGCGTGCGCGCGGCGCTCGGTACGCGCAAGGTCGGCCACGCCGGCACGCTCGACCCGATGGCGACGGGGCTCTTGCTCGTCGGGGTCGGCGCGGCGACGCGGCTGCTCCGGTTCCTCGGGGACCTCGGGAAGGTCTACGAGGGAACCGTCCGCCTCGGCGACGAGACCGACACGCTCGACGCCGAGGGCGCGGTGACGGCGACACGACCCGTCGACGTCACGCGCGCCGAGGTCGACGCCGCCGCGGCGCGCCTCGTCGGCCCGCGTGACCAGGCGCCGCCCGCGTACTCCGCGGTCAAGGTCGGCGGCACGAAGCTCTACGAGGCGGCGCGCCGCGGCGAGACGCTCGCCGCCGCGCCGCGGCCCATCGTCGTCCACGCGTTCGAGGTGACATCCTTCGACGGCGCGGACGTGGGATTCCGCGCGACCGTCTCGAGCGGGACGTACGTCCGCGTCCTGGCCGCCGATCTCGGCGCCGACCTCGGATGCGGCGCGCACCTCGCCCGCCTCGTGCGCACGGCGATCGGGCCGTTCCGGCTCGAGGACGCCGCACCACCCTCCGCGCCGCGGCTCCTCCCGCCGTCGGCCGCGGTCGCGCATCTCCCGCGCGTGGAACTCGACGGCGACGAGGCGAGGGCCGCCGCGCACGGGAGCATCCTCGCGCCCGCGGGCCTCGACGGTCCGTACGCGGTCGTGCGTCCCGACGGTTCCCTGATCGGCATCTGGCGCGACGACCGCGCGAAGGCGCGACCCGAGGTCGTGCTGCCGGTCGCCTGAGCGCGGGTACCCTTCCGGCATGCACCGCGCCGACGGGCTCGACCATCTGCCGCCGCCGGGCGAGGGATCCGTCGTCACGATCGGGTTCTTCGACGGCGTCCACCTCGGCCACCGCGCCGTCCTCGATCGCACGGTCGCGCGGGCACGGGAACGCGGTCTCCCGTCGACGGCCATCACCTTCGACCGCCACCCGCGCGAGATCCTGACGCCCGGCTCCGAGCCGCGCCTGCTCAGCACCGTCGCGACGAAGGCGCGTCTCATCGAGGCCAGCGGCATCGATCGCCTGCTCGTCCTGCCGTTCACGGCCGAGGTCGCCGCGTGGGAACCGGAACGGTTCGTCCGCGAGGTCCTCGTGGACGCGCTCGGCGCGCGCCACATCGTCGTCGGTGCCAACTTCACCTACGGCCATCGCGCCCGCGGCGACGCGGCGAGCCTGGCCGCCGCGGGCGCGACGGCGGGATTCACCGCCGAGGCCGTGGACCTGCTCGACCTCGATGGGCGGCGCGTGTCGTCCTCGTCCGTGCGCGAGGCCGTCGCCGCGGGCGACCTCGACTGGCCGCTGCGCGCGCTCGGGCGCCGCTACGCCGTCGACGGAACGGTCGTCGGGGGAGCGGGGCGGGGCCACGGCCTCGGCTACCCGACGGCCAACCTCGAGACGTCGCCGCGGCTGCTCCTGCCCGCGAGCGGGATCTCCGCGGGCCGCGGCCGCCCCCCCCGGGGGGGCGCGCCGGGGCGGCGAAGCCCGCGGGCGGGGCCGCGCCCGCCAGCTGGCCGGCCCCCACCCCC
>JBJTHT010000047.1:0-2199 GCA_046094605.1 Actinomycetota bacterium
CAGACGGCGGAGATGGACCTCGGGGACACGACCGTCGGCCTGTCGACGCATGCCGGCGTACTTCTGGATGACGCGCTCGATGTCTTCCGCCGACGCGACGACGGGTTCGATGTCGCGGCCGGTGATCGTGCGCACGTCGTCGAGGGCGAAGACGTTGCCGGGGTCGGCCATCGCGAGCACGAGACGCCCGTCGCGCTCGGCGATCGGCAGGATGACGTGGCGACGGCAGAGCGCCTCCGGGAGCATGACCGCGAGGGTCCCCTCGATGGGGAACACCTCGAGTTCCACGAACTCGAGGCCGCGGGCCTTCGCGATCTCGCGCGGGTCGCGGGGGCCGCCGGGACGCGCCGGCGAGGAACCGTTCGCGCCCCCGTCCTCGGGGAGCACGAGCGTGGGTTCGACCTGCTGTTCGGCCACGCGTCCCTCGCTCACTCGTGCGCGGGGAGTCCGAGGAGGGCTCCCGTCCGCTGGGGATTGTCCCCGACACACCCCTTTCAGTCCACCCTCGGTGCGCGCCCGTGCGTGGAAAGGCCGTGCGGGGGCCGTGCGCGGGGGCCCCGGGGGTAGACTCGCCCTCCATGGCCACGACCGAGGACGCCCGGCCCACGGGGGTGCAGGCGCGGATCGAGGACCTCCGTGCGCGCAAGGCGGCCCTCGAGGACGCCAACCGGGCCGAGGCCGTCCGCCGCCAGCACGAGCGGGGCAAGCAGACCGCGCGGGAGCGCATCGCCCTCCTCCTCGACCGCGGGTCGTTCCAGGAGACCGACCCCTTCGCGGTCCACCGCAGCCACGACCTCGGCATGGACCGCGACCACCCCGCCGGCGACGGCGTCGTCACCGGCTACGGCACGGTGGACGGTCGGCGCGTGTTCGTCGCCTCGCAGGACTTCACGGTGATGGGCGGTTCGCTCGGCGAGGTGCACGCGCAGAAGATCTGCAAGGTCCTCGACCTCGCGATGGCGACCGGTTCGCCGTTCATCCAGATCAACGACTCCGGCGGCGCGCGCATCCAGGAGGGCGCGGCGTCGCTCGCCGGCTACGGCTACATCTTCGACCGCAACGTCCGCGCATCGGGCGTGATCCCGCAGATCTCGCTCATCATGGGTCCCTGCGCGGGCGGCGCGGTCTACTCCCCCGCGGTCACGGACTTCACCTTCATGGTGCGCGAGTCCTCGCACATGTTCATCACCGGCCCCGAGGTGATCCGCGCGGTGACGGGCGAGGAGGTCACCTTCGAGGAACTGGGCGGCGCGATGACGCACGCGTCGCGCTCCGGCGTCGCGTCGTTCGTGGCGCAGGATGAGGAGGAGTGCCTCGCGATGGCGCGCCACCTGCTCTCGTTCCTGCCGTCGAACAACCTGGAGGACCCGCCCGCGTTCGCCTCGGTCGACGACCCGGAGCGCCGCGACGAGGGCCTCACGAACCTGATCCCGGACTCCGCCAAGGAGCCCTACGACATGCACGACGTGATCCGCCGCGTCGTGGACGACGGCGAGTTCTTCGAGGTGTTCCCGTTCTGGGCGATGAACATCGTCACGGGCTTCGGACGCCTCGACGGCCGCAGCGTCGGCGTCGTCGCGAACCAGCCCAAGGTCCTCGCGGGGACGCTCGACATCGAGTCGAGCGAGAAGGCGTCGCGGTTCGTGCGGTTCTGCGACGCGTTCAACGTGCCGATCGTGACGTTCGTGGACGTGCCCGGGTTCCTCCCGGGGACCCAGCAGGAGTACAACGGCATCATCCGCCACGGCGCGAAGCTCCTCTACGCGTTCGCCGAGGCGACGGTGCCGCGGATGACGGTCATCACGCGCAAGGCCTACGGCGGCGCGTACCTCGTCATGAACTCCAAGCACCTGCGTGCCGACGTGTCCTTCGCGTGGCCGACCGCCGAGATCGCGGTCATGGGCCCCGAGGGCGCGGTGAACGTGATCCACCGCAAGGAGCTCGACGCCTCGGCCGACCGCGAGGCCGACCGCGCGCGCCTGATCGGCGAGTACCAGCAGGCCTTCGCGAACCCCTACGTCGCGGCGGAACGCGGCTTCATCGACGACGTGATCGAACCGGCCGAGACGCGCGTGCGCCTGATCCGGGCGCTGCGGATGCTCGGGAGCAAGCGCGAGGCGGTCCCCGCGCGCAAGCACGGGAACAGCCCGCTGTGAGCGACGACGACCGCCGCATCGAGCTCCCCACGGGGCTCTCGAC
>JBJTHT010000048.1:0-3682 GCA_046094605.1 Actinomycetota bacterium
CCCCCCGCCGGAGGCCGCGCTCGCCGCGCGGGTGGGTGCGGTTGTCGGGGTCGCGCGCGGCGAGGGCCTCGACGCGCGTGGCCGCCAACCAGCGGGTACCGTCGTCGCCGACGGGCGCGACGAGGCCCTCGCGCGTCCACCGGTCGAGGTCCTCGCGCACCTGCGCGTCGATCGCGTCCTCCGTCGGGTGGAACGGCGACGGCGCGCCGAGCGTCGTCGCCCCGCGCGGCGGCGCCTCGCGGTTGTCCGCGTCGAAGTTCCAGCGGCCGCCGGTCGGTTCGCCGTCCGGTTCCACGAGCACGCCGTGGCGCACGCGCTGCGAGCGGTAGAAGTCCTCCATGAGGAGCCGCTTGCTCCCGCGGCCCTGCGCCCAGCTCGCGAAGTCGTCGCGGTGCGTCGCGAACCCGTCGCTGCGCACCACGGTGACACCGAGGCCGCGCACGAACGATTCCGCCGCGCGCGACGTCGGTTCCACGACCTCGAGATCGGCGGGAGCGAGACCCGCCTCCGCGAGCGCCGCGCGGTAGGTCGGCGCGACGACGAGCGTCGCGCGCTCGCCCAGCGACGCGGCGAGGTGACGCATCGCGGAGAGCACGAGGTGGAGTTTCTGGCGGTGCCAGCGGCGTCGACCGAGGTGCGCGAGCGAGATCGCGAGGAACACGTCTCCGTCGCCGTGGTACGCGGGACCGAGCTGGTCCCCGAACAGCCACCTGGTCACCCGCGACCTCCTCGACCCGTACAGTGTGCCGGACATGGGGACCTCCATCTTCGGGAGCGCCGTCCGGCGCACGGAGGACCCCCGGTTCCTCCGCGGCGAGGGCCGCTACACCGAGAACATCCCGGTCGAGGGCTCGCTGCGTGCGGTGTTCGTGCGCGCGCAGGTCGCGCACGCGCGCGTGCTCGGGATCGACGTCGCCGAGGCGTCGGCGATGCCCGGTGTCGTGGGCGTCTACGTCGCGGCCGACCTCGACCTCACGCCGATCCCGCCGTCGGGGTCGGTCGCCGACCCGCTCGCGTTCCGCATGCCCGTGCTCGCCGACGACGTCGTGCGCTACGTCGGCCAGCCCGTCGCCCTCGTCGTGGCCGACACGCTCGCGCACGCGCAGGACGCCGCGGAGGTCGTCATCCCCGACCTGGATCCGCTGCCGGCCGCGGTGGACCTCGAGGCGGCGGCGGCGCCCGGTGCGCCCGCGCTGTTCCCCGAGGTCGGCACGAACGTGGCCGAGGAGATCTCGGAACGCTGGGACGAGGACGTGCTCGCGGGCGCCGAGGTCGTCGTGCGTGGTCGCTTCGTGAACCAGCGCCTCGCGCCCGCGCCGCTGGAGACCAACGCCGCCGCGTTCCTCCCTGAGGGCGACGGCTGGACGATGTACGTGTCGACGCAGGTTCCCTTCGACGTTCGCGATGACGTCGCCGAGACGCTCGGCGTGAAGCGCGAGGCGCTGCGCGTCATCGCGCCCGACGTCGGCGGCGGGTTCGGCACGAAGCTGCAGGTCTACCCCGAGTACCACGCGCTCGCCGCCGTCGCGAGGCGCCTCGGCCGCGCGGTGCGCTGGTCGGAGTCGCGCTCGGAATCCATGACGGCGCTCGTCCACGGCCGTGCGCAGGTGCAGACCGTGGAACTGGGCGCGATGCGCGACGGGACGCTCGTCGGCATGCGCGCCGACATCCTCGCGGACATGGGCGCGTTCCCCCTCGCGACCTACCTCGTACCGACGACGCGGCGCATGCTCTCGGGCGTCTACCGCATCCCGCGCATCGCCTCGCGCGGGCGCGCGGTCGTCACACCGACCACGCCGATCGCGGCCTACCGCGGTGCCGGCCGCCCCGAGGCCGCCGCGCTCGTGGAACGCGCGATGGATCTCCTGGCCGCGGACCTCGGGATGGACCCGGTCGCCCTGCGCCGCCGGAACCTGATCCCGGCCGACGCGTTCCCCTACGAGACGGCGGTCGGCGAGACCTACGACGTCGGCGACTACGAGCGGGCGCTCGACCGCGCGCTCGACCTCGCGGGGGTCGCCGCGCGCCGGCGCGCGCTGGGCGCGCGCCGCGCGCGCGGCGACACGCTCGCGCTCGGCATCGGGATCGCCGTCTACGTCGAGATCACGGGGTTCTCGCCGGAGTTCGGTTCCGTGGAGGTCCACGAGGACGGGGGCGCGACCGTCCTCACGGGAACCTCCCCGCACGGCCAGGGCCACGAGACGGCGTTCGCGCAGCTCGCGTCGGGACTCCTCGGCATCCCGTTCGAACGCGTCCGCGTCGTGCACTCCGACACCGGCGTCGTGCCGCGCGGGCAGGGGACGTACGGCTCGCGGTCGCTGCAGATCGGCGGGTCGGCGGTGTGGAACGCCTCCGAGGACCTGCTGACGCGCGCGCGCACGATCGCCGCGCACGCGCTGGAGGTGCACGCCGACGACGTCGTCGTGGGCGAGGGCCGCCTCGAGGTCGCGGGGGCGCCGGATCGCGCGATCACGTGGTCCGACCTCGCCACGATCGCGCGCGATCCGGCGCGCCTGCCCGAGGGGATGGAACCCGGGCTGCGCGCCGACACGCGGTTCCGACAGGGCGATTCGACCTTCCCGTTCGGCGCGCACGTCTCGATCGTCGAGGTGGACCTCGAGACGGGGGACGCGCGCGCGATCGACCACGTCGCCGTGGACGACTGCGGGCGCATCCTCAATCCGATGCTCGTGGACGGTCAGGTGCACGGCGGGCTCGGTCAGGGCATCGCGCAGGCCCTCTACGAGGAGGTCCGCTACGACGAACTGGGGACGCCGCTCACGGGAACCTTGGCGACCTACCCGTTCCCCGCGGCCTCGGAACTGCCGTCGTGGCGCGTCGCGCACACCGAGACGCCCACGCCGCTCAACCCGCTCGGCGCCAAGGGCATCGGGGAATCGGCGACGGTGGGTTCCACGCCGGCCGTCCAGAACGCCGTGGTGGACGCGCTCGCGCACCTCGGGGTGCGCCACATCGATCTGCCGCTCACGCCGGAACGCGTGCTCGCGGCGATCCGCGCCGCGCGGTCCTAGGTCCCGTCGTCAGACGGAACGGCGGGGCGTCCCGCGCCGGAGGAGTTCCTCCAGCGAGACCGGGAGCAGATCCCTCTCGCGGAGCCCCGCGAGGATCATGGGCAGCGCCTGCGCGGTCTGCGGCTGCACGTGGAGGAGCACGATGCTCCCGGGCCGGACGTTGTTCAGGACCCGCGACGCGATGACGCCCGCGCCCGGCCGCGTCCAGTCGCTCGGATCCACGTCCCACATCACGAACTCCGTGAATCCGCAGACGCCGACGGCGCGCAGCACGCGCGGCGTCCACGCGCCGTAGGGCGGACGCATGTAGGGGACGGGCGTCACGCCCGCGACCGCCCACCACGTCCGGGCCGTGCGCTCGAGTTCCGTGTCGATCGCGGCGTCGGAGAGCCCCGTCAGGTTCGGGTGGAAGAACGCGTGGTCGCCGATCGTGTGGCCGGCCGCCGCGGTGCGGCGCGCGAGCGCGGGGAACCGCTGCACCATCACGCCGGAGCAGAAGAACGACGCGAGGAACCCGCGGCGTTCGAGGATGTCGAGGATCGTGCGCCACGAATCGTCGAAGTTGCAGTCGTCGACGGTGTGGGCGACGCGTCGGCCCGCGCCGTCCACGCGGTAGAGCGCGCGGGGGGGGGGGGGGGGGGGGGGCGGGC